>JANRET010000001.1:0-1480 GCA_030725885.1 Microbacteriaceae bacterium
ATCGGGGGCTGGCGAGAGGGATTGACGCTGCGCCAGACCGCAGGCTGGCACGACTTGCCTATGTTGGTGCACTCGCCGTCGCTGGTCCCGGGAATCTGTATGTTGCGCTCACGCTTCCGACGGGCTACGAAGAAGCCATCATTTTTGGATCCATGTTCGCTACGTGGGGCATCGTGGCGTTAGTCGTATGGTTACGAAGCGGTGAAACGCGCTGGTTAGCGTGGGCCACTCTCGCTTTCGTTCTTGGCGCCAACACGCGTCCCAGCGTCATTCCGATTTCGATTGCGGCGGCAATCGCCATCGTCGTGTTCGTAATTGTTGGGTGGCGAAATCGCAAGAACAGCCTCGCGGTGGTGTGGGCCGTTGCGATGGGCATCCTGCCGATTGGCACGTCGGTTAGCGTCTGGTACGCGAAGTTTGGAGTCCTCCTGCCGCCCCTCGCGATCAACGAATGGGTGATGAAGGGGGAACGGTGGAAAAACATCATGGCGATAAACGGAGGTCACGATTCGTGGTGGGGATTCATCCCGACGAACCTCATTCAGTATCTGCGACCCGACAGCCTTTTCTGGAGTGATGGTTACCTTCGAGCGATTCGCCCGAGATTCGATAAGGTCTTGATCCTTCCTCCGCTGGAAGGTCAGGGAATATTTGTGAGCCCGATGGCGAGTGTGACAGCCCTTGTCCCGGCCGTGGTTCTGCTCGTTGCCGTCGCGTTGTGGAAGACCCCTCGAATGGTGAGTGTGATGTCGTTCGGTAAACCAATGCCAAGACTCGTTTCCGTTGGACTGGCGGCAGTAGGGTGGTCGGCACTAGCCTTGCTCGCATTCAACGTCGGTCTTCAGAATCGATACATGGGGGACCTCATCCCCGCCATCACGATTTCGGCGGCGCTGGGCTCTGCCGCCATCGGGTGCGACCCCAACTTCTCACCGCGACTAAGAAAGGCGTTGGTTTACGGATTGATGGCGCTGGCCTGTGTGGGGATTGTCATCAGCGCCGCCCACCAGCTGTGGCAAATTTCGCGTTACACGTAACGGCTACTGCTAACCAATTACTGGTGCAGAACGGCCCGTTCCCGCCGGAGCGCCCTTGGCGCGGATTTCTTCGTGGTACTCCTCGTCCACATTGAGCTCCCACACGTCTTCCGTGGCACCCGTCACCAGATTGTCTACGGTGATCATGGCGGCGAGCATCGAGTGGTCCTGATTGTTGTAGCGGTGCATGCCGTTGCGTCCGACCGGGTGGACGTTCGGCCATTCGTCTCTCAGGTATTTCCGAACAATGTCGAGGTTCTCAGCGTAAGCGCCGTCGTAGACGGGGTAGGCCTTGGGAACGCGCACCACGTACCCGACCTCGATGTCACCGGGCCGAACGAGTTTCAACTGTTCGATTTCGCGCGACGCGAGTTCCACCAGTTCCTCGTCGCTCGCGGTCCACATCTCGTCACCCTCATTGACGAAATACTCCATCCCAAGAC
>JANRET010000001.1:1490-2396 GCA_030725885.1 Microbacteriaceae bacterium
TCCCAAGACAGGTTCGTCCGTCCTTCACGAGGAACGGAGACCAGGAACCGAAGTTCTGGATTCGACCGACGCGAACCCCGGGTTCGTGGATGTAAATCCAGTTGTCGGGGAATGAATACTCCGCGGGAACCACGAGGGCCACGGTCAGAAAGTCGCGGTGTTTCAGCTTTTTCGCCGCGTCAATCACGCGTTTCGGCGGTGCCGGGGTGAGTGACAGCGCGAGTTCGTTGATCGGCATCGTCGAGATGACTTCTTTCGCGGGGAACGATTTCCCTCCCGCGACCTGAACGGCGAGTTTGCCTTTCGCGTTACGGGTCACTCCCGTTGCGTGGGTCTCCAATTCGATACGCGTGCCCTTGGCCACGACCTGTTCGGCGGCGGCCTCCCACATCATGCCGGGACCGAACTTGGGGTACTGGAACTGTTCGATCAGGCTGGTCACCTCGGTCGAGTTGCGACCCTTCGGCATCAGCGAGTTGATAACCGCTTTCCACAGAGACAAATTCTTGATGCGTTGTGCGGCCCAGTCGGCTTGGATGTGATGGGCCGGAACCGATACAAACGCCACCCGAACCGTGCGGCTACCCACCCCTCGAAACTCGTCTGGTCTTTCGGTGGGTTGATGCGGACGGAGAGATAAGACAGCATGCAGAGAATCGCCTCTCCGACGCCCAAGTTCGTGAGTGCATTCAGAGCGCGAAGCGGGTAATCGTAAAACTTCCCCTTGTAGAAAATTCGGCTCATCCGGGGTCGCAGCAGGAAGTCGCCGTCGGGCAATACCTCGTGCCAGAACTTTTCCACGCGCTCGACCTTGGTGAAGAATCGGTGCCCACCGATGTCGAATCGCCAGCCGTCGCGGGTCTCGGTTCGACTGATTCCGCCGAATTGAGTCGACCCTTCGAGCAC
>JANRET010000002.1:0-465 GCA_030725885.1 Microbacteriaceae bacterium
CCCGACGAAGGCCATGACGCCTCACGTCCCGATTTCACCGGCCGAGATTGCCGACGACGTCTCGTCTGCTGTGTCGTTCGGAATTTCGGCGGTTCACCTCCACGCGCGCGATGACGAGGGTGCCCCCACCTGGAATCGAGATGTCTATGCCGACATCATCACCCGAATTCGAGAGCGCCATCCGGACCTCGTCATCAATGTGTCAACGTCAGGGCGGCACTTTTCCGAGTTGGAAAAGCGCGCCGACGTACTGGCGCTCGATGGCGACATCAAGCCAGAGGTTGCGTCGTTGACAATGTCTTCCTTGAATTTCCTGGACGGAGCGTCCCTGAATTCACCCGAGAGTATTCGCGCGTTGGCGACAATCATGCGTGATCGCGGCATTGTCCCCGAACTCGAAATCTTCGATCTGGGGATGATCAACTTCGCGCACGTTTTGAAGCGAGAGGGTATTTTGACTGGAGA
>JANRET010000002.1:475-2368 GCA_030725885.1 Microbacteriaceae bacterium
CCAACATTTTCGTCGGAAACATCGCGGGACTTCAAGCAACGCCGGCAGAGTTCGGATTGGCGATTGACCGACTGCCGCCTAACGCCCACTGGAGCGGGGCTGGGCTTGGCGACGCGCAGGTCACCGCAACCATGATGGCCATCGCTGCCGGTGGTGGTGTTCGAGTCGGTATTGAAGATGGAATCTACCTCGACCATCGACGAGATCAATTGGCGACCAACTCCGCACTCGTGGAACGCGTTCACCACGCTGTCGACATAGCGGGCCGACGTGTCATGAGTCCAGCCGAGTATCGAACGATCGTCTTGGGGCGTTAGACACGGACCTCGAACGACGTCACACTGTCAATGATCAGGTCGATGTCCGCGGGTTCGAGATTAGCGTGCATCGGTAAACGGACGATTCGGGAAGCGAATTCCGTTGCATTCACGCCGGAATCGAAAGCGCGCCCGAGCCGCTCACCCGCTTCGGAGGAGTGCAACGGTTGAAAGTGCGTTGCCGATGGGACACCGCGGGACGAGAGGTGCTCGATGAGCACCCGCTGTTGAGCCTGGTTCGGCATGAGAACGTAAAACAAGTGTGCGGTGTGGTTGTTTCCGGAACCCGCGTCCATCACTGAGACGCCCGAGTTGGCCGCCCATTCGCCGATGCCGTCATTCATCGACGCCCACGCGGTCATGCGCCGATGCTGAATGACGTCGTAGTCCGCGAGCTGCGAGTCCAGCATCGCGCCCTGCACGTCACTGGGAAGATAGTTGGAACCAAGATCAACCCACGTGTACCGATCGACCTCGCCGCGCAAAAACCGGTTGCGGTTGGTTCCCTTTTCGCGGGCGATTTCGGTTCGCTCGGTGAATTTCGGATTGTTGACAACCAACGCCCCGCCCTCGCCACATGCGATGTTCTTGCTCGCGTGGAACGAATGCAGCACCAGGTCTCCGCATCGGCCCATTGGTTCACCCGCATGAGTCCCGCCCAGAGAATGGCAGTTGTCTTCAATCACAATCAACTCGTGTTGGTTCGCAATTTGTCGAATTGCAGTCGTGTCCGCGGATACACCGGCGTAGTTGACAAAGGTGATTGCCCGTGTGTTGGACGTCACGGCGGCGCGAGCCTGCTCGACATCAATGTTTCCGTTCCGGGGATCGACATCGACGAATACGGGTGTCGCCCCTCGAAGAGCCACAGACAGTCCAGCGGAGGGGAATTGATACGACGGCACGATGACTTCGTCTCCGGGGCCAAAATCCGCCACAATTCCCGCCAGTTCCGCGGCATCTGTTCCGGACGTCACTATTGCGACGTGTGCAGCGTCGAGCATTTTGGTGAGGCGTGTTGCCGCAGACAACGTAAATGGTCCGTCCCCGCCGGTCACACCTGATTCGATTGCGCGACGAACCCAATCCAACTCGGCGGACGAAAGATACGGGTGCGTGAATCGGAGGGACACATTTCAATTATTCCGCACCACGGAGACTATTCGAACAAAAGTCCACGAAGTGTGCTGTGTGGCTCGCCGCTAGAATTGCACCGTGAGCGCCACCCACCGCACCGCGACGATTTCGCGTAAGACGTCCGAATCGTCGATCGAACTGTTTCTCGACCTCGACGGCACGGGGCAGTCGACCATCGACACCGGTGTTCCGTTCTACGACCACATGTTGACCGCCTTCGCCCGCCATTCGTTGTGTGACCTGACGGTCACGGCCACGGGCGACCTGCACATCGACATCCACCACACCGTCGAAGACACCGCGATTTCACTCGGTCAGGCGATCACCGAAGCGCTGGGCGACAAGTCGGGCATCACGCGCTACGGCGATGCGCACGTTCCGCTTGATGATGCCCTCGCCCGTGCCGTCGTGGACATCTCGGGCCGTCCATATTTGGTTC
>JANRET010000003.1:0-5797 GCA_030725885.1 Microbacteriaceae bacterium
TCTCAAACCCGCGCGGACCACGCCCCTCACGGCGCTCGCCCTCGCCCAGTGCTTCCTCGACGCGGGGCTTCCCGACGGTGTGCTCAACGTCATCACCGGCGGCGGGTCCGACATCGGCGACGCACTCGTTCGCGATTCCCGCGTTCGCAAAATTTCCTTTACTGGATCAACGGCTGTCGGTGAGCACATCGCGTCCATTGCTGGTATCAAAAAACTCTCGCTCGAACTCGGCGCCTCGGGCCCCGTCATCGTGATGGACGACGCCGACATCGAGGCCGCCGCGACGTCCATCGCACTGGGCGGATATATAAACGCCGGGCAGGTGTGTATTTCTGCCCAGCGAATCATCGTGTCCGAAGGCATCGTGGGCGATTTCCTGGACGCGCTTAAGCCGAAGGTCGAGGCCATTCGCGTCGGTGACCCGCTCGCCGACGGGATCAGTGTGGGCAGCTTGATTTCCCGGGTCGAGGCGGACCGCGTCATGGCTTCCATCACCGAGGCCGTGACGAGCGGAGCAACGCTGGTCACCGGTGGCCAACAAGACGGGACCGTCATCACCCCGACCATCGTGTCGGGCGTTGACCCGCACTCGCCGTTCGCACAGGACGAACTTTTCGGACCCGCCGTTGCCGTGAGCACCGCGCGCGACCTGGCGCACGCCATCGAACTCGCCAACTCGACCGCTTACGGTCTCGGCGCAGGGATTTTCACCAACAACCTGGCCAATTCGATTCGCGCCATACGCGAAATTGAATCGGGCGTCGTGCACGTCAACTGGACGCAACTGTGGCGTGCCGATCTGATGCCGTATGGCGGATTTAAGTCGAGCGGAATCGGAAAAGAAGGACCGCGCTCGGCGGTTGATGAAATGACGGAAATCAAAACGGTGATCCTGCACGGAACACCGTGGGACAACTAACCAGGAGAATCATGGCCAGTACGAAGGGCACCATTCGCTTGACCGTCGCTCAGGCGATCGTCAAGTACATCGCCGCGCAGTACACCGTCACCGATGGGGTTCGTGTTCGGTTTATTCCCGCCGCACTCGGCATCTTCGGGCACGGGAACGTCGCGGGTTTGGGGCAAGCGCTCGACGAGTACAACGATGACCTTCCGTTTGTTCAGGGACGGCACGAACAGGCGCTTGCTCACGCGGCTATCGCCTTTGCCAAGGCGTCACGGCGTCGCCAAACACTCGCGGTCACCGCGTCGATCGGACCCGGCGCTCTGAACATGGTCACCGCAGCCGGACTTGCCACCGTGAACCGACTTCCGGTCTTGATGTTGCCCGGCGACATTTACGCCACGCGGCGCCAGGGTCCCGTGTTGCAACAGTTGGAAGACCCTACTGCCCCCGACGTTTCGGTCAACGACGCGTTCCGACCCGTGTCGCGTTTCTTCGACCGCATCACCCGCCCCGAACAGATCCTCACGAGTCTTCCGCGGGCGTTTCGGGTGCTCGCCAACCCCGTGGAGACGGGGGCGGTCGTCGTGTCGTTGCCGCAAGACATCCAATCCCACGCGTTCGATTACCCGGTCGAATTTTTCGCCGAGCGCGACTGGAAGATCCGCCGACCCGAACCGGAAGCCGACGACGTCACGCGCGTTGCCGAAATTCTCCGAAAAGCGCAGAAGCCACTGATCATCGCCGGAGGCGGCGTGATCTATTCGGACGCGACCGCCGCGTTGGAGCGATTCGCCGACGCCACCGGAATCCCCGTCGCTGAGACCTTTGGTGGCAAAGGCGCGATTCAAAACCCCGGTCCCTGGCACGTGTGGGGAATCGGGCTCGAAGGATCGCCCGAAACAAACCGCCTGGTCGAACAAGCCGACGTGATTTTCCACATCGGAACGCGCCTGACCGACTTTGCGACCGGCTCGCAGTCGCTGTTTCAGAACCCGGACGTGAAATTCGTTTCGCTGAACGTGAGCGAGTTTGACGGCGTCAAGCAAGGTGCGGCCACCATCGTCGCCGACGCGCGCACGGGACTCGAAGCCCTGTTCACGGAACTCGGCCCTCACCGTGTCCCGCCGCCGTGGTCTGCCGAAGTCGCGAAACGCCAATCGGCCTGGCGGGCAGCGCGCGACGCCGCCATTGATCCCGACGTCCTTTTCCCCACCTCAGCCGCGACCGATCCCGACGGCACCGACGCGGTCATCACCCAGGGGCAGCTCCTGGGTGTCCTGCAGGAGCACGCGCGCGCCGGAGACACGCTCATTGCCGGCGCGGGCGGCCCTCCCGGCGACGTCCAAAAGGTGTGGGACGCGTCGAACGGTCGTTTCGCGCATCTCGAATTCGGTTTCTCGTGCATGGGTTACGAACTGCCCGCGGCGATCGGTGTTCGATTCGCGGACCCTGACCCCGCGCATCGCGTGACGACGTTTATCGGCGACGGTACGTTCCTCATGTCGCCGACCGAAATCGTCACCGCCGCCCAGGAAGGGCTTCCCATCACGATCGTGATTTCGGAAAACCACGGTTATCAGGTCATCCGTCGTCTTCAGATGTGGCGCGTCGGGCACCACTTTGGCAACGAGTTCCGTTACCGCGAGCCGTCCACCAACATCGCCCAGTCCACCAAAGCCCCCGCCGCGCGAATGGAGGGCGCCTACCTCGACGTCGACCTCGTGGCGATTGCGAGTGGGCTCGGTGCGCGGGCCCAACGGGTTCGAACCGCCGATGAGTTCCGGAAGGCGCTGGATGACACGCGCGACGAGACCCGTCCCGTTGTCATCGTGGTGGCGACCATCCCCCACGCGAACCTGCCCGGATCGAACGTCTGGTGGGACGTAGCGCCCGCCGAAGTGTCGGACCAACCGTGGTTGGCCGCCGCGCGAGACGAATACGCGGCCGGGTTGAAGAACCAGAAGTGGCACGGCTAAGCAAATGACGAACCCACTCGACCGCGGAAAGTTCCGCGAGCGCCTCCAGCGAGGGGAACTGACGGTCGGCACGTTTGCGGGTCTCGGTTCACCGCTCGCCGCCGAGGTGGCCGCCGCCGCGGGCGTTGACTGGGTGCTCGTCGACTGCGAACACGGTGCCGCGGGAGACGATGTTGTCTCGCCGACCGTGATTGCGACGAGCGCCTATGGCGTTGCGGCTCTCGTGCGGGTCGAATCGGCCGACCGCATCCGAATCGGTCGCGCACTCGACGCGGGAGTCGCGGGAATCATGATTCCGCGGGTCACCGGCTTGGACGAGGCTCGAGAAGCGATCTCTCACTTTTTCTACCCACCACGCGGCGACCGCGGTGTCGCCACCTATAACCGCGCCAATCAGTGGGGTACGGACCTCGAAGCGCTCGACGGGGCGGTACACGCCTGCGCCATCGTGCAGATCGAGACCCGAGGAGCACTCGACGCCGTCACCGACATCGCCGCTCTCGATGGGGTCGACCTCGTGTTCGTCGGACCGCTCGACCTCAGTTACGCACTCGGCGTACCCCGCCAGTACGACCACCCCGACTTCCGTGCGGCTCTCGACGCCGTTGTCGCAGCGGCCTCCGCAGCGGGCATCCCCGCGGGCATACTGGCACCCGATGCAGAGTCGGCTGCGCGCCACATCGAACGCGGTTTCCGGTTCATCGCACTGTCATCCGATTCGGTTCTTCTGTCCACCGCCATTCGCACCAACCTCGACATTGTGAGGGGACCTCGCTCGTGACAAGGGTCGCCTCACCCACTGCTTTCCGCGCGGTTCGCTAGGTCTGCTCCGTGGCAATCGTTGTTGGACTCGGACCGGTCGATGCGGAAATCGTTTCGCCGATTTTGGGGGATTCACACCGGCTCGTCAACAATCCGACCCCCTCGGACCTGACCGACGCGGTCGGGGCGATTGTTCGCGGCAACGTGACCGTCGACCGCACAATGTTCGACGCGATGCCCAATCTGCGGGTTCTCGCTCGAACCGGCGTTGGAACGGAACGCGTGGACCTTGACGTCGCCCGCGAGCGCGGAATTCCCGTCGTCGTCACGCCGGGCAGCAACACGAACGCTGTGGCGGAGGGGGCGCTGGCGATGATGCTGCACCTGACCAAGAACCTCGCGCAACTAACCGAACTGGTGCGGGACAACCGCTGGAACGAGCGCGATTCGTTGCCGCTCGGGGACATCGAAGGGTCGACGGTCGGAATCGTCGGTTGGGGGCGGATCGGTCAACGCCTCGCAACCCTCGTCGATGCTCTCGGTGGCACGGTTCGCGCGTTCGACCCGTTCGCCGACGTCCCGCCTGAGCAACGCGCCGGAACACTGGCCGAGCTGCTGGCGGTCAGCGACTTCGTGTCACTCCACGCACCTCTGCTCGACACGACGCGTCACCTCATCAACGACGAGTCGCTGTCGCAGGTGAAAGAGGGCTGTGTCCTCATCAACTGTGGTCGTGGACCTCTCGTCGACCTCGACGCGGTCCATCGCGCACTCACCGCCGGTCGACTCGGAGGGGTCGGTTTGGACGTGTTCGATGACGAACCGACCGACTTCCACCCCATAATGTCGGACCCGCGCGTTGTGCTGACCCCGCACGTCATGGGGTTGAGCCGAAAAGCAGCCGCCCAGACATACGCCGACGCTGCCCGCGGGGTGCGTGCGGTGTTGGACGGGCGCAGCCCCGACGCGACGGCCTAGGTTCCGAGCTTCGCCAACAACCGGTTGGTCGCGATGAGTGAACCGCCGAGGACCGCCGGGATTCCGCCACCGGGGTGAACCGATGCTCCGACGCGCCACAACCACGGCCGCAGCGGTGAGTTGTAGGCGGGTGAGTGGAACGGGCCGCTCTGCCACCACGGGTGGCCCTCGCCATAGAGCGCACCGCCCACGGCACCGAACCCCTCGAAGTATTCGGGGTGCAACACGATGTGGTCGGTGATCATGTCGGCGAGTTGACGGGGAAGGCTCATAACTTCGCTGATGCGCCGCATTTCGCGCTGAACCCATTCGTGTTCGATTCCGTAACGCTTTCCGTCCGGCGGCGCGGTCAGAAGAATCGCCGCGGTCGGTCGAGCGTTCGGATAAATCTGTCCCGCGCGGTAGTAGTTGAGGAACGCCATGGTCTGCTTCGGCAGGGTCTTTGTGCGGATGCTCTCGTACAGGTCGGCGGGGTCGTCCGGCATGATCACCGAATGGGTGACGACGCCGGCGGGCAATTCCTCGTCCAGCACAGCGAACACCGCAATCCCCGAACACGACAACGCCGTCGGGGTTCGGGGGCGTCGTCCCAACAGTCCCTCTAGTACATCAGCGTCGAGCCCGCTCACGACAATGTCCGGCGTGTACTCCGCGGTGTCGGTCACGACACGGCCGCGCGACACCGAGGTGACGCGTTCGCCGAGGCGAATTGTCACCCCCGATTCGGTCGCGAGTCGCGCGAGCATCTGCGGGATTTCGTTGACACCACCGGTTGGCACCCACACGCCGTCGGTTGCCATGACAGCGGGCATCGTCGCAAAAAGGGCGAGCGTTTTGGCGGGGGCGACTCCGGCGTTGAGCGTGTGAATCGAAATGACTTCGCGCAGGTTTTCCGGCATCCACTCGAGTCCGTTCAAATACCGCTCGGTGTTGAGTCGTGTTCCGTAGTGGCTCAACAGCCCGGCCGCGGCGGGATAGATCGCCGAATCCCACGGGTCGTTGGTCAACATCGTCGTGATGTTCTGTCCCAAGGGTCCGTGCTCAGCCTGGAATCGATCCCAGGCGGGTTTCCACGCGTGCCCTTCTTCGACGGGCAGATTCGCGATATCGCCGCGGAAAAAGTAGCGCCCAACCTCGGGCAGGCGTTGCAGGTCGAGCGGGGCAATCTCGCGGG
>JANRET010000003.1:5807-6864 GCA_030725885.1 Microbacteriaceae bacterium
CTGCCCGCCCGACAATTCCAGCGGCTTGCGGTCGAGGAACTTGTCGATCGCGGCGGGGAAGGTGACGAGCGAGGGTCCCGTATCGATTCGTTGTCCGGCAACCTCGATACGGCGGCTTTTGCCGCCAATCCATTCGTTGCGGTCGAGAACAGTGACGTCGTGACCGGCTCGAGCGAGAAGAGCGGCCGAGGCAAGCCCACCGAGACCCGCTCCGATGACGACGATTCGTCGTGGGGTCACGGATACAGCCCGAGGGTGATACCGGTGACGAGTTGCACACCGGCGACCGCCCCCGCGACGTAGGGGAATGCGACGGAAAACTTGTACAAACGTTTCGCTTCGGCACTCGTCGGGGTGCGCCAATTCGCGAGAAGCAACCACCCAGAGATGAGCCCAGACACGATCGCGACGGGCAGATTGACGAGCGCGAAGGCGACCGTGGACACGACCCACCACGAACCCGACCAGATGAGCGAGCCCTTGACCCCGAACTTGACCGCGGTCGTGACGATTCCCGCCGAGGCGTCCTCATCGATGTCCTGCATCGCGTCGTAGACGTGCTTGGCCATACTCCAGGCCATGAGCCCGATGACGGCCGGCCACATCGGTTCGACACCGAGCGCGAGAGGCACAAACGCGAGTGGGAAGGCGTAATCAGCGTTACTGACCGAGTCCCACACCGGCCTGGCTTTGAAGCGCAACGGAGTGGCCGAGTACTGCCAGAACGAGAACGCGTACGCGAGCATCCAAATGAAGGCGGCCGGAGGAACGGTGATGACGAAGTAGACCAGGAATGGGACGTTGAGCACGACGACACCCCAGTTGATCATCCGAACTTCGGATGGCGTGATCTTGGCGCCACCGAATCCACCCTTGCGATCGTTCTCGGCGTCGGTGTCCTGGTCGTAGATGTCGTTGATTCCGTAAATCAGCAGATTGAACGGCAGGGTTACCCAGATGAGGATCGGCAGGATTTCCCACGTCCACAGAAACCCGGCCAACCACATTCCGACGACTGTCGTGCCGATGGTGTTGATCCACAGAACCGGACGGGAGA
>JANRET010000003.1:6874-12212 GCA_030725885.1 Microbacteriaceae bacterium
CAATGCCCACTCTAACTTCCGCGCGCGTGCACGGAGCCGAGTGGGCATCGGAATTGTTGTTAGACGAGGTTGTCGAGGTGCTTGTCTCCGAGGCGCGTGGGGACCATAACCGCCTGAATCTCGGCGCGGTTGAGCAGATCGGTCATGCGGCGCTGACGCTGCTTGGGGATCAGAGTCACCACGATTCCGGTCTTTCCCGCACGTCCGGTACGACCCGATCGGTGCAGATACGTCTTGTACTCGTCCGGGGCATCGGCCTGAATCACAAGGTCGATGTCGTCCACGTGAATTCCACGGGCAGCGACATCGGTTGCGACAAGAACATTGACGCGGCCGGTCGTGAGGCGCTCGAGGTTTCGCGTGCGACGGGACTGGTTGAGGTCACCGTGCAGGCTGGTCGCCGGAATTCCCGCATCTTCGAGCTCGTCCGCCAGCTGTTCGGCGTAGGCACGAGTGCGCGTGAACACGAGGGTTTTTCCATCGCGACGAACAAGGTGTTCGATCACGGGGATCTTGTCACGGTGGTCGATGATGAACACGCGGTGGTCAATCGTCGATGACGACTGATCCTCGCCGGCAACTTCGTGAATCGCGGGCTCGGGCAGGAACTCGTCGATGATCGAGGCCACGCCCTTGTCGAGCGTCGCAGAGAACAGCAAGCGCTGTCCGCCCTCGGCGGTGTCGCGGAGGATGCGCTGCACGGGCTCGAGGAATCCGAGGTCGCACATGTGGTCGGCCTCGTCGAGAACCGTGATCTGGATCTGCGACAGATCGATGTGTCGCTGACGCGCAAGGTCTTCGAGACGACCCGGCGTGGCGATGACGATGTCGACGCCGCGACGGAGGCTCATGACCTGCGAACCCTGGGGAACGCCACCGACGATGGTCATCGTGAACAGTCCAACCGACTTGGCGATCGGCATGACCGTTCGGTTGATCTGCATCGCCAATTCACGGGTCGGCGCGAGAATCAACGCACGCGGACCGCGGCCCTGGCTGCGCTTTTTTCCACCGCCGTTGGCCATGAGCAACTCGACGAGAGGGGCGCCGAAAGCAATGGTCTTTCCGGAACCGGTTCGTCCGCGCCCAAGGACGTCACGTCCAGCGAGAACGTCCGGAATGGTTGCGGCCTGAATCGGGAACGGCGCGATGGCGCCGAGTTCCAGCAGCGCCGTTTCGATGTTGCGACCCAGTCCGAGGTCGCCGAAGGTCACACCGTCAACGTCCTCTGCGGTCGTGGCCATGGCCTGCAAGCGGTCGAGCACGATGTCGTCGCCGGGCTCGTAGAACGTCTTTTCGTCACGCGACGGGTAGAAGTCCGAGTCGCGGCGGGCGGGACGCTCGTCGCGAACGAATCGGTCGTTACGAGGGGTCCGGTCATCGCGGGCTGGGCGATCGTTACGAACGGGACGCGAGTCACGCGAAAAACGGTCGTTACGCGGTGCGCGGTCATCCCGTGCGGGACGGTCATCCCGTGCCGGACGTCGGTCATCACGAGCTGGGCGATCATCACGAACGGGACGCGAGTCACGCGAAAAACGGTCGTTACGCGTTGCGCGATCATCACGCGCGGGGCGGGCATCCCGAGCGGGGCGATCATCACGTCGCTCGTCTCGGGTCGTGCGAACGGGACGGTCAAACTTGCTCTTGGCGTCAAGGTGACGTCCTTCACGAACGGGTCGACCATCGCGGAAGGCGAACTCGTTGCGAGGTGCGCGGTCCGACCGGTCGGCCCGCGGCGCGCGGTCATCGCGCGCGGGACGGTCGTCGCGCGCGGGACGCGAACCGCCGGCATATCGATCGTCACGCGCGGGGCGGGCATCCCGAGCGGGGCGATCATCACGGGTTACACGAGCGGGTCGCGCCGCTCCCGCGGTCGAGTCGGGCCGAGAAAATCGGCTCTTCTTCTTCGCCGCGGCTTCACGCGGATCAAAGTTCTTTCCGCGGCGCGCCGCTGGAGGGGTGTTAGTAGGCATCAGAATGCTTCCTGGCTTGTACAAATCTCATGGCGGCACACAGCAGTGCCGTACGAAATCGATCTATCAGTGACCGGGTTCGATTCACAAGTGGGGTCCATTGCCAACAGGGTGTTGTCAACCCGACTCGGAACCTATACAAACCACACAAATTCGCAGAAATTCATCTGCATGTCCTGAGCCGACCCTTTAACAGTAACAGCAATCCGTGGATTTACACCCGCCCTATGCTGTAGTTCATGACAACGCAAAAGAATCGCTGGCTCGCGCTACTCTTTGTGAGCCTTGCGGTTGCCCTGGTAATCGTAGACTCCACCATCATCAATGTGGCAATTCCGGCCATTGTGGTCGACCTCGATGCGTCGTCAACCGACGTCCAGTGGATTCAGGAGGCCTACACGCTCGTATTCGCCGCGCTGTTGCTCGTGTTTGGTGCGCTCGCTGACAAGTGGGGTCGCCGTTCGATGCTCATCATCGGTCTGGTGTTTTTCACTGTCTCGTCGATTTTCGCCGCAATGTCCGATACCGCCGGTGCGCTCATTGCATGGCGCGTCATTCAGGGAATCGGCGGGGCGATGGTGTTGCCCACCACTCTGTCCATCGTCAACGCCACCTTCCAGGGCAAAGAACGCGGGATCGCGTTCGCGGTGTGGGGTTCGACAATCGGTGGAATGGTCGCGGTCGGGCCGCTCCTGGGGGGTTGGTTGACCACCGAGTTCTCGTGGAACTGGGCCTTCGGAATCAACATCCCGCTCGGTGTTCTCATCGCAATCGGTGTGTTCCTGTTCGTGACGGAATCGAAAGACGTCGAGCACGCTCGTCCCATCGACTGGGTCGGCGCCGCATTGTCCGTCGTCGCCAGCGGCACCCTCGTCTTTGGACTCATCGAAGGTCGCAACTTCGGTTGGTGGACGGTCAACACTCCGTTCGTCGTCGGTGACTGGCAGTGGCCGTTCGAACTGTCCGTCGTCCCCGTGTCATTCGCCGTCACCGTGATCACCGTCGTCGCCTACCTCGTTCACGGTCGTCGTCGTCAGCGCGCCGGCAAATCAACCCTCATCGCGTTCTCACTCTTCGCCACTCCCAGCTTCCGAAACGGCAACATCGTCGCCCTCATCGTGAGCATGGGCGAATTCGGAATCATCCTCGCGCTGCCGTTGTGGCTACAATTCGTGCTCGGATACACGCCGTTCGAAGCCGGACTGATTATCGTGGCCCTCGCGGTCGGGTCCTTCCTCGCCAGCGGAATCGCGGCCGGGCTGGGTTCCCGCATGCAACCAACCTGGATCATTCGAATCGGGCTGATTCTCGAAATGGTCGGTGTCGCCGGAATCGGGTTCATGATTTCGCCAGAGGCATCGGGCTGGTCGATTGTTCCGTTCCTCACGGTGTATGGCATGGGTGTCGGATTAGCGACAGCGCAGCTCACGGGCGTTGTCCTCAAGGACGTTCCGGTTGCGGCCAGCGGTCAGGGGTCAGGCACCTCGAGCACCTCACGCCAGATTGGGTCCGCCCTCGGCATCGCAGTTATCGGAACAATCCTTTTCTCGACCGCGCAGTTCAGCCTCGAAGCGGCTTTGGACAAACGTAATGTCCCCGACGAGATTGCCAAACCCATTGTTGCTGCGGTCGTCGATTCCGCTGGCGGCGCTATCAGCGGTTTGGAAGCCAACCCTGCGACGGCCGATTTCGCTGACGACGCAAAAGAGGCGCTCTCGGCCGGTACAACGAGTGCCGCGTACCTGGCGGTCGGCTTCCTCGCGGTCGCTCTCGTGGCGAGTTTTTCCCTGGGGGCCTCGGCCGAACGACGGTCGGCGGCGCGCACGAAGTCCTAGCGCGGTGGGTGGGTTGGCATCACGCCAACCGATCCGTCGTTCGTGATTTAGCGCTATTTACAGTTACAACGATCCGCGGTCGCGACGCCCGCGAGCGCCTCGTCGATGTGCTGACCACAGCCGGACCACGTCGCCTTGCCGCAGTTGTTACATTTCACCTTCTGGCACATTGTGTCTCCTTAGTTTGGTTGAAGCGGTGTTGTCGAATTCGTTCGTTCGATCGAATCCATCCCCGCGCGCCACGTGAGATAACCGCCATCAAGGTTCGAGGCGGGAATTCCGTGGGAGCGAAGAATTTGGGTAGCAGTGTGTCCGCGCTGTCCGACCTTGCAGTGGACGATGACCTCGGTCGCCGAAATCTCGTCAAGACGGTCACGCAGTTCGTCGACGGGAATCAGCATCGCGCCCGGGATGGCACCCGCGCTGTGCTCTTCGACGGTACGCACGTCGACAATCACCGCGCCGTCTGCCTGTCGTGCGTCCAGTTCGTGCCATTGGACGGTCGGCGTTCGACCCTCGAGGACGTTGTCACCCACATATCCGGCTTGGTTGATCGCGTCTTTCGCCGATCCAAACTGGGGTGCGTAGGCGAGCTCGAGGTTCATGAGGTCCGAGACAGTCAGCCCACCATAGCTTGCCGTCGCGATAACATCGATGCGCTTGTCGGCACCGTCACGTCCAACCGCCTGCGCACCGAGGAGACGACCCGTGTCGGGTGCGAACACAACCTTGAGCGTCAGGGTCTCGGCACCCGGATAGTAACCCGCGTGCGATCCGGGGTGAAGGTGGATGACGCGGTGGTCTATTCCGGCACGGCGGGCTGCCTTCTCGCTGAGCCCCGTGATTGCCGCCGCCATTCCATAGGCGCCGACAATTCCCGTTGTGATTGACGGACGAGCGGAAACGTCCAGCCCGGCGACCACGTCCGCGACCAAGCGGCCATGGCGATTGGCGAGGTTGGCAAGCCACACCATTTGGTCATCGCTGGTGAAGGCGGAAACCTTTTCGGCGGCGTCGCCCACCGCGTAAATGTTCGGGTCGCTCGTGCGCTGCTGCGAATCGACCCAAATTCCGCCGGCCTCCCCGATGCGAAGACCTGCGTCCACCGCAAGCGAATGATCGGGGACGACCCCAACCGAAGACACGACAACGTCCGCGGTGAGTCGCGATCCGTCGGACAGTTGCACGGCGTATTCCGTGATCTCGGTAGCCGTCGTGTTGACCAGGATTCGGATACCGTGCTGCTCGAGGTTCACGTGAAATTGTTCGATCATCTCGGGGTCAAACGGCGAAAGAATGCTAGGTCCCGATTGGACGATGGTGACATTGTGTCCACGGTGACGCAGATTTTCGGCGACCTCGATCCCGATGAAACCGGCTCCGAGAATGACGATGTATTTGGGCGCCCCACCTACCGCCGCGACAATTCGATCGGCATCCGGCACATTTCGCAGCGTGAGTGTGCGGTCCCAGCCGGGAATATCAAGCCGTCGGGGTGCTGCACCTGTCTCTTATACACATCTCGCA
>JANRET010000004.1 GCA_030725885.1 Microbacteriaceae bacterium
CTCCGATGGGTTCGCGGCGAATCACCGACGTGTGGTCCTTCATGTACTCGGCCGAAGCGCGACCTTCGAGGTTTCGGGCCGCTCCTGCAAAGAAACGAATCTGGTCGACACCGACCGCAATTTCCTCGCTCAGCGTGAGCCCGATCGGCTTGCCGGTGTCTTGCACCTCGGCGGCGGCAAATTCGTCAGCCTTTGCCTCCATCGCGTCGGCAATATGCCACAGCGCCTTTTGGCGTTCGCTCGGGGTGGTTTCACCCCACTCTTCAAACGCGGCAGCGGCCGCGGTGTACGCAGCGTCGATATCAGCTTCAACGGAAACGGGCGACTGTGCGTAGACGTTTCCGGTGACGGGATCGACGAGGTCGATGGTGTCTTTGCCGCGCGAGTCGACAAGTTCACCGTTGATGAAGTTCTTCAATGTTTTGCTCATGGTTCAACAATAATGATAACCGCCCGTAGTTTCTAGCACTTTTTCTTCGAATTTCGATAGTTTTTTCGGTGTTTCGCGACGGAATCACTTGATTTTTTCCAGAGATACCGTCAGAATGGGGTTATGAGCAATGCGATGAAGGCAACGTCTCTCGATGCCGTGTCCAAAGCCATCGTCGAACAGCTCCAGACCGACGGGCGAAAGTCGTACTCCGACATCGGTCGTGCGGTCGAACTTTCCGAAGCCGCCGTCCGCCAGAGAGTCCAGAAACTGATCGAAACCGGCGTCATGCAAATAGTCGCCGTGACGGACCCGATGACGTTGGGATTCAATCGTCAGGCCATGATCGGAATTCGCACGTCAGGAGACGCACGCGTTGTTGCCGATCGACTCAGCGCCGTCGCTTCCGTCGAATACGTCGTGTTGACGGCCGGGTCTTTCGACATCATGGTCGAAGTCGTCTGCAACGATGACAAAGATCTGCTCGAACTGCTCAACGGGACGATCCGAATGATTCCGGGAGTTCTCGAAACCGAAGTTTTCACCTATCTCGAACTGAAAAAACAGCAATACAACTGGGGAACGATGTAGTTCCTCCTAATCAATGGGAGTTGATAAAGATGGCTTTACTTTCACGGAAGCCGAAAGCCGCGAAATCCGCGGCGACGAAAGTTACACCGACCAAAAAGGTCAAGGTTGTCGCCAAGCACGCCGATGACAAGATTCTGTCGCACCGCGTGGTCATGAAAGACCCGCTCCAGAAGATGGCGAAAGACCACCTCTGGATGCACTTCTCGCGCCAGTCGGGGATGGAATCGGGCCAGGGCGTTCCGATCATCACCAAGGGTGTTGGACACCACATCTGGGATTCGAGCGGCAAAAAGTACATCGACGGTCTCTCGGGGCTGTTCGTCGTCAACGCCGGACACGGTCGCAAGCGCATTGCCGCTGCCGCCGCAAAGCAGGCCGAAGAACTCGCGTTCTTCCCGCTCTGGAGCTATGCGCATTCGACCGGTGGTGGCGAAGCCGTCGAAACCGCGTTCAAACTGGCCAAGCAGTACTGGAAACTTATGGGTAAGCCGATGAAGACCAAGGTCATCGGTCGCAACATCGCCTACCACGGCACCCCGCAGGGCGCACTCGCAATCACGGGACTCCCTGGTATCAAAGCGGATTTCGAGCCTCTCGTTCCCGGCGCATTCCACGTGCCCAACACGAACTTCTACCGCGCCGAAGAGCAGGGTTATCACGGCGAAATGACGGAAGAGGCGTTTGGGCTGTGGGCTGCGAATGAAATCGAGCGCATGATTCAGATGGAAGGCCCCGACACCATCGCGGCCGTGTTCCTCGAACCCGTGCAGAACGCCGGTGGGTGCTTCCCGCCCCAGGCCGGTTACTTCAAGCGCGTCCGTGAAATCTGCGACCAATACGATGTTCTGCTCGTGTCGGACGAGGTCATCTGTGCGTTCGGTCGAATCGGCGAAATGTTCGCCTGCAACGCGTACGACTACGTTCCGGACATGATTACCTGCGCGAAGGCGATGACCTCGGGTTACTCGCCGATTGGTGCGACCATCATTTCGGACCGCATCTACGAACCGTTCAAACGCGGAACCACGGCGTTCTACCACGGCTACACCTTTGGTGGACACCCGGTATCTGCCGCCGTCGCGATGGAGAACCTCGATATCTTCGAAGAAGAGGACCTCAACGGGAACGTCCGTCGAAACGCCCCGGCGTTCAAGTCGACGCTCGAGAAGCTGAAAGACATCTCCATCGTCGGTGACGTTCGAGGCGCCGGGTACTTCTACGGCATCGAACTCGTCAAGGACCAGGCCACCAAGGAGACCTTCAACGACAAAGAAGCCGAGCGCCTGTTGCGCGGATACCTGTCGCAGGCTCTTTACGCCGCCGGGCTGTACTGCCGCGCGG
>JANRET010000005.1 GCA_030725885.1 Microbacteriaceae bacterium
GTAGGTTTCCGTCGCCGAATCGAGGTAGGTGCCAACTTTGGCGCTCGAGCCCGGCTCAATCTTTTCGAACAGCGCGATGTTCTTGTCGCGGCCCACTTCGATGTCGACGTGGTCAGCGGCCTTCGCACCGTCGGGCTCGAAGAACACGCGGTACCCCGGGTCGAGCAGGCTGAGGTTCAGTTCCTTCGCGCTCGACGAACCCATGAGTCGGAAATAGTGGTCGAACACCTCGGGCATCAGGTACCACGACGGACCGGTGTCGAATCGGAACCCGTCCTTCGACCACGTTCCGGCTCGTCCACCGACGATCGGTAGCGATTCGAGCACGGTGACGCGATATCCGTCCTTGGCGAGCAGCCCCGCGGCACCGAGCCCGCCGATTCCCGCTCCGATGATGACAACGTGTTGTTGGGTCATGGCCTTACTTTCCTCCGCGAACGATGACGCGCGCGGCGATGAGGAGTTTTTCGATGTCGTTCACGCGGATGCGGGTCGACTTGAGAACCTCGGCAGGGGTTTCGCGAATTCGCTCGTTGAGTCGCGCAAAAAGCCCGTGCGCGAGACCGACGGCACGGGCCGCGTCGCGTGGAAGAAGCGGAATGGTTCGAGCCGCCGCGTCCAAATCGTCCGCGATGTCGTCGCAGAGGCGATTCTTGTCGTCTTCGGTGAACGACGCGATCGTGACACCCGGAAAATACGAGCGGCCGAGATCGTCCACGTCCGCCGCGAGGTCGCGCAGAAAATTGACCTTTTGAAAGGCGGCGCCGAGGGACCGTGCGCCGTTGTACAGCGTCCGTGCTGTCTGGGCGTCGGGCTTGTCGTCGCGAATGAACACCGCGAGACACATCAGCCCGACCACCTCGGCCGACCCGTAAACATAGGTGTCAAAGGAATCCTGCGTGTAGACGCGGTCGGTCAGGTCCATCCGCATCGACGTGAAAAACGGCTCGACGATGTCGCGCCCAATCGACACCTCGCGCGCGCTCACGGCAAATGCGTGAACAATCAGGTTCGTCGAGTATCCGGTTGTCAACGCGGAATAGGTGTCGGCTTCGAGAGCATCGAGCTGCTGTCCAGCCTCGGCGCGGCTGAGTCCCGCCTCGACTGCGACACCGTCCACCACTTCATCGGCGAGGCGAACGAGCGCGTAAATGTTGTCGATGTGACGGCGGGAATCGCGCGACAAAATGCGGGACGCCAAGCCAAACGACGTCGAGTAACCCCGAATCACGAGCGACGCCGATTCTTCCGCCACACGGTTGTATAACACCAGGCGAGTCATCGTTTCGCCACACTCACGAGGGTCTTTGGGCAGAGCACACTCTCAGGATAACCTGTTGTCCTATGAGTACCGTCGAAGAATTGGTCGTTCTCGTTGCCGAGGACGGTTCCCCCATTGGAACGGCGTCCAAAGCGACCGTCCACACGAGTGAAACGCCCCTGCACTTCGCCTTTTCCTGTCACGTGACCAACGCCGACGGTCATGTCCTCGTGACCCGACGTGCGCTCACCAAACTGACGTGGCCGGGGGTGTGGACGAACTCGTTCTGTGGACACCCCGGTCCGGACGAATCCATTGACGACGCCATCTTGCGGCGGGCAGAGCAAGAACTCGGAATGTCAATCACGAACATCCAGAGTGTGTTGCCCGATTTCCGATATCGCGCCGTTGATGCGTCGGGAATCGTCGAGAACGAGATCTGTCCTGTGTTCGCAGCGACCGCTGTGGGTGAACCAAACCCCTCGCCGAACGAAGTGTCCGAATGGCGGTGGGTCAGCCCGGACAACCTCCGTGCCGCAATCGAAGGAGCGCCTTTCGCCTTCAGCCCGTGGCTGGTCTGGCAGCACGAACAGTTGGTCGAAACTAGACTGTAAGACATGGTCCGCCAACGTCTCACTGCATGGACGAAGTCGGTACTCCGTGCAGAGCTTCGGGCTGGCTTTCTCACGATCGCGGTGGCGGTCATCGCCACCATCTGGGTGAACTCGAGCATCGGTGACACCTACGAACTATTCGTCGATACCAAGATTCCCGTCTTCGGGCTCGCACTGTCCGTTCACAAATGGGCCGCCGATTTTCTCTTGGCGTTTTTCTTCTTCGTCGTCGGCATCGAGCTTCGCCACGAATTCACTTCGGGCTCGCTCAATTCGGTGCGAGCCGCCTCGATTCCGATCGCGGGTGCACTCGGTGGCATCGTCCTTCCCGCTGCCCTGTACACCGCATTCAACGCGGGGACCGACACCGCCGTGGGGTGGGCGATTCCCGCCGCGACCGACATTGCCTTCGCGCTTGCGGTGCTCGCCGTCGTCGCACCACGGGCTCCCGTTGCGGTTCGGGCCTTTCTGCTCACTCTCGCGGTCGTCGATGACCTCGGAGCAATCACAATCATCGCGGTCGCGTATACCCCCAGCGTCGAGTTGGTGTCCCTTGGTGCCGCGGTCGTCGCTCTGGGTGCGTTCGCGTTCCTCCAGCGCACGCGTTTTGCCCACCCGATACTGCTCGGTGTAATCGGTTTAGCCGTCTGGTATTTCGTCTATTCCTCGGGTGTTCACGCAACAATCGCCGGCGTCGCCCTCGGAGTCGTCATTTCCACCTCCAAGCGGAAGGGCGCAAGTCTCGCGAAGCGGGCCATGGCGATTTTCCATCCCTTCTCGAGCTACGTCGCCGTACCGCTCTTCGTTCTCGTGTCGGCGGGCATTCCGTTTTCGGTTTTCACTCCCGAGGCGATCACGTCACCCGTGTTTCTCGGAATCTTGGTGGGCTTGATGGTCGGCAAGCCGCTCGGGATCATGTTGTTCGTGTGGGTCGCCGAACGCTTCTTCGGGGGTCGCCGCGATGACACCATGAGTTGGGGGAACGTTGCACTCGTGTCGATAGTCGCCTCGATTGGTTTCACCGTTGCTTTGCTCATCAACGACCTTGCGTTCGGTGGCTCCGAGTCAGGCACCATCGCTATCGCCGCGATCACGGTCGGCGCGGTGTTGGGATCTGTCGCGTCGTTCGGGGTGTCAAAAATAGTCAGCCGCTAAAGTGCGGTCTTGTGGAAGTTTTTCCATGAACGCGATGCCGTCGGTCCGCGTTGCCCCTGGTAACGACTGGCGTACTTATCGCTGCCATAGGGGTGTTCGCTCGGCGAGGTGAGGCGAAAAAAACACAACTGCCCGATTTTCATCCCGGGCCACAGTTTGATCGGCAGTGTCGCCACGTTACTGAGTTCGAGAGTCACGTGGCCGCTGAAACCCGGGTCGACGAATCCCGCGGTCGAGTGCGTGAGCAAGCCCAGCCGTCCGAGTGACGACTTACCTTCAAGCCGCGCAGCAATGTCATCCGGCAGAGTCACCTGCTCGAAGGTCGAACCCAGAACGAACTCACCGGGGTGGAGGATGAACGGCTCACCGGGATCCACCTCAACCCCGCGGGTCAAATCGGGCTGTTCCTCGGCCGGATCGATGAACGGGTACTTGTGGTTGTCGAACAGCCGGAAGAACTTGTCTAGCCGCACGTCGATGCTCGACGGCTGAATCATGTCCATGTCGAGCGGGTCGAGTTTGACTCGACCAGAATCCAGTTCGGCGCGAATATCTCGGTCACTGAGAAGCATGGGTCGAGCCTATCGTTTTGCACGGTTTAAGGGTTTCGTGTCGGTGGTCGGCTATATCCTTAGCGACCTTCCGCCGACAACGGAGGAGACCGGAGAATGCATGAAAATCACGATGGACGATGCGGTGACGCAATTCATCAAGGGGAAGTTTGGCGATTCGATGATGACGACCGGGTGGATGTTGGTCGTGTCCACCGCAGAAGGCGCCTTGGCGGGCGCGCCCAACGGGTTCGTCATGGTTCACAACGAGGGGCTGCCTCAGCACACGCAGTTGGGGCTTTTGCAATCGGGGCTCAATTCCATCACTCACGCCCAGATGTTCGAGTGGCTCGGAGGAAGGAGACCCGAACCTCCGCCCTTTTAGGGGTTATTCGAGAAAGTCGTTGTCTTTGGCGGTGCGCATGAAGTCGACCACGCGCCGATCGACCTGGATGTCGCTCGGTTGCAGCGTGCGGGACAGATAAACGCCGTCGAGCGTTCGGATCCGAGAAAACGCGACATAGGCCTGGCCGTTCGCGAATGCCCCGCGGCCGAAATCCAACACCGCGGAATCGAGCGTTTGACCCTGGGACTTGTGAATTGTGACGGCCCAGGCGAGCCTCAGCGGGAACTGCGCGAAAGTCGCCATGATGTCCTCTTCGACGCGGTTCGTGTCCGGGTCGTACGTGTACTGAATCTTTTCCCACTGAACCGGCTGGACTTCGACGGTGTTGCGAGGATCCGAGTCCAGCGCGACGTGCACCGCGGCATCGATTTTGACGACCGTGCCAACGGTCCCGTTCACCCAGCGGCTTCCCTCAATCGCCGAGTCGTTGCGCAAAAACATCACGCGCGCGCCGGGTTTTAGTTCCAGTTCCTCCTCAGCCGGCAGCTGGCCGCCGAAATCCCCTTCGATGATGGCCGCTGCGGTAACCGACTTCCCCGGCAGATCGCGCAACGCCTTGGCGTTGATGCTGTTCGCGCTGGCGTTGGTGGTCGAGAGCGTCACGGTCCCTTCGGGAATCGGCCTTCGCGCGCCGATGTCGTTGAGTGCTGCTCCGTCCGTCGAGGTCATCGCACCGTTTCGCATTCGATCGAGGATTTCGCGAAATTCAGCCTCGTCTTGGCGCTTGACATCGGTCAGTTCGACAACGCGGGGGGTGACTTCCTTCCACACCTTGGAATCGAAGAACCACGGGGACGAGTAGTTGTCCATGAGATAGTGCTTTTCCGGACCGTCCTTCAGAACCGGGGGCAACTGATACGGGTCGCCGAACATAACGACTTGAACCCCACCGAATGGTTCGTTCCTTCGTCCTCGCGTCGCCCGGAGCCGTCGGTCCAAACCGTCCAGCAGGTCACACCGCACCATCGAGATTTCGTCGATCACCACCGTGTCGATCTTCCGCAACAACACGCGCGCATCGTCGGACAGCGGGTAAAACTTGGTGTGGTCGGTCACGAGGCCGATGGGCAGGCGGAACAGGGAATGAATTGTCTGACCGCCAACCGTGAGTGCGGCGACACCGGTCGGGGCCGCAATCACGAGTGATTTTTTTGTGCGTTCGACAAATTCCTGCAACAGCGTTGACTTGCCGGTGCCGGCGCGGCCCGTGACAAAGACGTGTTCCCGCGTACCTTCGATGATGTCCATGACGCGCGCCTGTTCGGACGTGAGCTGAAACGTCATGAGGGCCTTTCGTCAGAATGTTCAGAGTACCCGCAGGCATCCCCCACAGCGTGGAGGCGTGGCGTGAATGGTGATAAATTCGTCGATTATTTTTGGCGCGGGGGGCGCGAATCCAATCGGGTGAGCATCGCGTTGTAATCCTGCAGTTCCGCGTCGTGATCGCGGGTTGCTTGGCGATCCATACGCTTCGCCTCTCGGGCGTCCGAGCGAATCCACGAAAGGACGACCATTCCCGCCAGAATGAGCGTCGGCAGCTCGCCGATTCCCCACGCAATCGCCCCACCGACCTGCTGATCAACGAGCGGTGAGTCGCCCCAGGTTCGCCCCATGGCACCGAACCATTCGGGCAACAACAACGACTCCCCGGTCATGAGAGACAATCCGAAGAAGGCGTGAAAGCCCATCGTTGCCATCAGGAGGATGAGCCGGATGGGATACGAGGCGCGATGAGGTGCCGGGTCTACTCCAATGAGCGCCTGCACAAACAGATAACCGGACAGGAGAAAGTGAAGGGTCATCCACTGATGCCCGAGGTGGGTCGTCGAGGCCCACGACAACAATGGCGAGTAGTAGAACACCATGAGCGACAGTGCAAATATCACGGTCGACACGAGTGGCTGTCCGACCAGACCTACCCACCGTGATTGGACTATTCCGAGGAACCATTCGCGCATTCCGCGCGATCCGTCGTGACGCACCTCGATGGCCCGTGCCACCAGGGTCACGGGTGCCGACAAGACGATTCCCACGGGAATGAGCATCGTCAAGAGCATGTGCGCAATCATGTGGGCGCTGAAAAGAAACTGCCCATACACGGCGATCCCGCCGCTTGTGGTGTAAACCAAAACCACCATCGCCCCGATCCAATTAAGGGTTCGGTGGATTGGCCAGGCGTCACCTCGACGGCTCAGCCGCCTGACTCCCCAGAGATAAAAGAGTGTTGTGAAGACGGCGAAGAGAACCCAGATGAGGTCGATATTCCATTCGGTGAAGGCCGACGTCCACGACCACTCGGCCGGAAGCGGCCGACCGGTCAGGATTTCGGCCGGTGTCAACGGGCCAGTCGCCACTTGGTCGATTGGGGGTGCGGTTCGTGCGAGCCCCGTAGCGAGACCAACGATGACCCCGAGAATCGCGGTTTCACAGAGGGCGAAACCGACGACCCCTCGCGCCGATTCGAGGTGGGGGATGATCGCACGTCGCCAACGAACGCCGAGTAATGCGAGCACCACAACGCCGAGAGCTTTGAGAATGACCAGGATTCCGTATTCGGTAGTGAGGTTTTCGATGGTTCCGATTCGAATGAGTGCGCTCGAAACGCCCGTGATCGCCACAATGGCTATCGACAACAGCGCGATGGAGGAATATCGACGGAGTGCGTCCAACCGACTCGCTCCCGCCCTCATCGCGACGATGGTCGCGACGAGACCTCCCGTCCACAACGACACGAACACGATGTGGAGGACCAGTGAGTTGACTGCGATTGCGTGGTTCGTGGTCGCGCCAGAGTGGCTCATCTCGGCGAATGGCCACGCCGATGCCACGGCCACGAGGAAGGCGACAGCGAGCCCAAAAAAACGACGGGCGATCGCGAGCACGGTGGTGGCGACTGCCGCCATTCCCGTCGCAATCATCAACAACTGGCCAAGGTCGGTCGCGAAAACAAAAAATCCGAAGTTCTCGTCAAACCCGGAATCAAAGGTGGGGGCTGTTCCGATGACGGTGAAATAGGTGAACAGTGTGTAAGCGACCAGCGACAGTGTCCAGACAATTCCCGCACCGAGCGAAACCGTCTGAACTCGCTGTGCGGCCGCGCCGGGCGGAAGGACGAACAACAGGATTCCCAGCCCGCCGATAATTAGCGCTCCCGATAACGACACGACCATCTTGACATACGGGGTGCCCCACCGAACCAGGTCCCCTGCGTCGTCAAGCCCTCCCGCGGAAGCGCCGCCACCAAAACTCAGCGCGAACCAGGTGCCGACCGACGCCGCGACGATAAGGGGAATCCAGACCACCAATCGTCGACGCATCACCCTGTGAGCCTACCGAGCGAATCTGGGCATACAGAAAGGGACGGAGTTTCCTCCGCCCCTTCCGAAAAGCACAAACTACTTGACAGCAGCCTTGAGCTTGGAACCAGCCGAAACCTTGACGCCCTTGGAGGCCGCGATTTGGATGGTGGCACCCGTCTGGGGGTTGCGTCCCTGACGAGCGGCGCGGTTGGTGCGGTCGAACGCGACCCAACCGGGGATGGTGACCTTGTTACCCTTGGCAACTTCGCCGGCAACAGTGGTGAAAAGAGCGTCGAGAACACCGTTAACGGTGACCTGGCTCTGTCCGGTGTGTGCGGCGATTGCCGCAACGAGCTCGGATCGGTTCATTCGAGTCCTCCTGAGACTGTGTTGATGAAATGCTCTTCCGCGGGTTTCCTCACGAATTCGCTGTTTCAGACTACCAAGAAGACTTCTTTACGCCAGGCAATTCGCCACGGTGTGCCATTTCACGGAATCGGACACGCGAGATGCCGAATTTGGAGAGGAAACCGCGGGGACGACCGTCGATTGCGTCGCGTCCGCGAACGCGCACCGGCGAGGCGTTGCGCGGCAACTTCTGCAGACCGAGGCGCGCGGCCTCGCGGGATTCGGCGGTTCCGTTGGGGTCAACGAGTGCCTTCTTGAGCTCGAGGCGCTTGGTCGCGTAACGCGCAACAATCACCTTGCGCTGCTCGTTACGAGCAATCTTGCTTTTCTTCGCCATGGTTAGCGCTCCTCACGGAATTCAACGTGCTTGCGGACAACCGGGTCGTACTTCTTGAGGACGAGACGGTCAGGGTTGTTGCGACGGTTCTTGCGGGTGACGTAGGTGTACCCGGTTCCCGCCGTGGAGCGCATCTTGATAATGGGACGGATGTCCTGTGACTTTTTCGCCATTAGAACTTCACCCCGCGTGCGATGAGGTCGCGCATAACGGAGTCGATTCCGCGTGCGTCGATGGTTTTGATGCCCTTGACCGAGAGGGTCAGGGTGACCTTACGGCCGAGAGTCGGCACGTAGTAGGTCTTCTTCTGGATGTTCGGGTCGAACCGACGCTTGGTGCGTCGGTGCGAGTGTGAAATGCTGTGTCCGAAACCAGGGGTGGCTCCGGTCACCTGGCACACTGCTGCCATGATTTTCTCCTTGTAGTTACCGTGGGGGACGAACCCCACCCAAGATCACTTGTCTGCGTCCGTCTCGGTGAAACGGCCACGTTGTGCACGCGGGCGCGCAACCTCTCAAGGGTACGCGATTAAGTCCGCTCAAACAAACTCAGGGGGCGCACATCGCACATCGCCCGTAGATGTCCGCGATATGGGAATCCGTCACGAAGCCGTGTTCGCGGGCAGTTCGGGTCGCCCACTCCTCGATTTCGCCGCCGTCAACCTCGACCGTCGCCGCGCACTGCGTGCAGACGAGGTGATGGTGATGCGCGACTCCGCACGCGCGATACACCTGCTCACCAGCTCGCGCGACGGCGTCGGCGGTGCCCTCCTCCACCAGGGCTTGAAGCGTCCGGTACACCGTTGCGAGCGCGGGGGCATCCGGTCCCAGTAACACGTGAAGTTGCTGAGCCGAGACGAAGTCGGTAGTCGCCGTCAACGCGGCCATCACCGCCGTTCGTTGTTTGGTGGTTCGTTTCACCCGCGGAGCCTAGTCGTGGTCTTTGGCGCCTGTGATGTGGATGTGATCGTCGTGGTGCTCGATACCGTGCTCGGTATCAATCTCTTTGTGAATCTCGCGACGAAGTCGGGGCAGCAACCATCGTTTGTACACGACACCGTAAAAGAAGGCGACAAAAAGCCCGTCAAAGATGACTTGCCAGATGAGTTCGGAGGCAATGTGAGCGGGGTCGAGCGTAATCGCCCACAGTTCGTCCCAAAACGACAGTCCCGCATCGTGCGCCTCAGCGGCGAGCGTAATTATGTTCATCCTCACAGCCTAGCACTAATGAGAACCCTTCTCAATAACTAATCCAGCAGCAGCGCTGGCTCCTCAATGATGCTTGCGATGTCGGCGAGGAATCGGCTCGCCACGTCGCCGTCGACAACGCGGTGATCGAACGATGCGCCGATTGTCGTCACAAACCGCGCCTCGATCTGACCGTCGACAACCCACGGCTTTTGCTTGATGGCGCCGAGAACCACAATCGACACTTCGCCCGGGTTGATGATGGGGGTGCCCGTATCGACGCCGAAGGACCCGAGGTTCGTGATGGTGATTGTCCCGTTGGACATGTCCTCCACCGTCGTCTTGCCGTCACGGGCCGTCACCGTCAGGTTCTCGAGACCTAGCGCCAACTGTCTCAAGTTGAGCGTGTGTGCCTCTTTGACGTTCGGAACAATCAATCCGCGCGGAGTCGCCGCCGCGATTCCCAGGTTCACGTAGTGGTGGACGATGATGTCCTTGTCCGTCCAGGACGAATTGACCGTTGGATTTCGTTGAACCGCCCAGACCACTGCGCGCGCCATCACCAACAACGGCGACACTCGAATTCCTTGGAAGTCGGCGGAGGCCTTGAGTCGTTTGACGAAATCCATCGTTCGCGTTGCGTCAACGTCCACAAAGACCGACACGTGCGGCGCTTCGAACTTGGACTTGACCATCGCGGCCGCGATTGCCTTTCGGACTCCCTTGACGGGGATGTACTCCTCGCGCTCGTTCGGCCACTCGGGAGTTGCGACATTACGGAAAACGGTTTTGACCTGCGATTGTCGGATCACGTCGTCGCGCGTGACCTCGCCGTTGGAACCGGTCGCCAGCACGCTCTGGATTTCCACCCCGAGTTCTTTGGCGAGTTTGCGAACGGGCGGTTTCGCCAATACCGCCACTGCGCTCTCGGCAGCAGCGGAATACGCCATGGGGGGCATCGATGGCGAAGTGGCGGGGGGAGGCGGGGTTGTTGCCGGCGCCACCGTGCGTGATCCTCGGCGCGATGTCACGTGACCGCCACTGCCATATCCGACCAAGACGGGCTCGGGAGCTGCGCTGGGCTTCGCTGACGGCTTGGCCGGTTTGGCGGGCGTGACCGAGACGGCGGGTTCGGGGGCCGGGTGAAGCGGTCCGGGGACCGCACCCTCGGCGTCGACCTGAATAATGGACTTTCCGACGGGGACGGTGTCGCCCTCTGCGACGAGCAAGGCGACGATGGTGCCGGCGAACGGGCTGGGAAGATCGACGAGAGACTTGGCCGTTTCAATCTCGACCAAGATGTCGTTGATCGCGACGACGTCGCCGACCGCGACTTGCCACTGCACGATTTCAGCTTCGGTCAAGCCCTCGCCAACGTCGGGAAGTGGGAAATCGACTACAGCCACAATCAGTAACCTCTCGCTCGATCGACGGCATCTAAAATACGGTCGACGTCGGGTAAAAACAACGATTCGAGGTGGGACGGAGGGAATGGGACGTCGAAACCGCTGACTCGCATCACGGGTGCTTCGAGGTAGTAGAACGCACGCTCCGCCACGGTCGCCGCGATCTCTGAACCAACCGAGGTGCTTCCCGGCGCTTCTTGGGCGACGACAATTCGCCCGGTCTTTTCCACCGACGCAAGGATGGGGGCGTAATCGATGGGCGCCAGCGATCGCAGGTCGATGACCTCGAGGCTGATTCCCTCGCCCGCAGCGACCTCGGCCGCATCGAGCAGCATCGCGACCATCGCGCCATGACCGACAACTGTCGCGTCCGTTCCGGTGCGAACAACGCGCGACTGGTGCATCGGCGCCGGGGCGGCGGCCATATCGACATCATCCTTGGGCCAATACCGCGCTTTCGGTTCGAGAAAAATAACCGGGTCGTTCGACTGAATTGCCTGTTGAATCATGTGGTAGCCGTCGTTCGGTGTTGCCGGCGAGATGACCCGCAGCCCGGACGTGTGGGTGAAATAGGCCTCGGGGCTTTCCTGGTGGTGTTCAATTGCGCCGATGTGGCCACCGTAGGGGATGCGAATAACGAGGGGGAAGGATTGGTCGCCCTGGTGCCGCGCCGTGAGTTTGGCGAGTTGCGACATGATCTGGTCGAATGCGGGGTACACGAAACCGTCAAACTGGATTTCGCAGACCGGACGATACCCGCGCATCGCGAGTCCGATGGCCGTCCCCACGATTCCCGACTCGGCGAGCGGGGTGTCCAGAACTCGGTCTTCGCCGAATTCGTTCTTCAGCCCCTCCGTCACGCGGAACACGCCGCCGAGAGTGCCGATATCTTCCCCCATGAGCAGCACACGGTCGTTGTCCTGCATGGCGCGCCGGAGCCCGAGGTTGATAGCTTTGGCCAACGACAGGTTCTCGGTCATCGGTCACCCCCGAACGACGCCTCGTATTCCGCGAGCCACGCCTTCTGCGCGACCATCAGTGGGTGCTCATCGGTGTAGACGTGATCGAACATGGCGTCGATGGTCGGTGGGGTGTGTTCGAGCAGGCGTCGACGCACATCAGCGGCTAAGTCCTCGCCCTCCTGCCTGACCTCGGTGAAGAAAGAATCCTGCTCGCCCTTCGCTCGAAGGAACTTCTCGAAACGCGCAATCGGGTCGCGCGTTTTCCACATGTCTTCTTCGGATTGATCCCGGTACTTCGTCGGGTCGTCACTCGTCGTGTGTGCGCCAAGGCGATACGTCTGCGCTTCGATAAAGCGAGGTCCCTTCCCCGAACGAGCGTCGTCGAGTGCC
>JANRET010000006.1 GCA_030725885.1 Microbacteriaceae bacterium
TCGCGGTGACGGGCGGACACCTAGGCCCGAACCTCGGAGTTGTCGAACTCACCCTTGCGATCCACCGGGTTTTCGAGTCCCCGTCCGATCCGATCATTTTCGACACGGGACACCAGTCGTACGTCCACAAGTTGTTGACCGGTCGACATGATTTTTCGCACCTGCGTGAAGCGGGTGGGCTGGCAGGGTATCCGCAACGCTCCGAATCAGAACACGACATCGTGGAGTCGAGTCACGCCTCGAGTTCATTGTCATGGGCGGACGGCATTTCTAAGGCATTTGAGATGACGGGTCAATCGAATCGTCACGTGGTAGCAGTGATTGGTGATGGCGCGTTGACCGGAGGAATGACGTGGGAAGCGCTCAATAACATTTCCCACGACAATTCGCGTCGGCTCGTCGTAGTGGTCAACGACAACGGTCGTTCCTACGCGCCAACGATTGGGGGAGTGGCTCGGTTCCTCTCGGATGTTCGAACCCGTCCCTCGTACCGACGCTTGCACCGATTGTCCTGGGAAATTGCGAAGCGATTGGGAGGCCCGGCGCGAGCGTTTTATCGTGGATTTCGCGGTGGAGTTCACGGCTTTTTATCCCGCTTCACGAACAATGAATCGCTGTATTCCAACCTGGACATCAAGTACATCGGTCCTGTCGATGGACACAATTTTAGGGACGTTGTCCGCGCACTCGAGCAAGCCAAGGACTATGGAAGCCCCGTCATCGTCCACGTCATCACCGAGAAAGGTCGCGGTTACGAGCCGGCTCGCTCGAACGAGGCGGACCAATTCCACGCGATTGGTGCCTTCGACCCCGAGACGGGCGAAGAGAACGGTGGCGGCGGAAATTCGTGGACGTCGGTTTTCTCGAGCGAATTGGTCGAACTTGCGCGTCACAATGACAAAATCGTGGGGATCACCGCTGCGATGTTGCGGCCGACCGGATTGTCCGAGCTTGCTGACGTTTTCCCCGATCGCGTTTTCGATGTCGGTATCGCCGAACAACACGCGACCGCGAGCGCGGCGGGTCTGGCGTATGGCGGGTTGCACCCGGTCGTCGCGGTGTACGCAACGTTTATGGGTCGGGCATTCGACCAGGTACTGATGGACGTGGCTCTCCACAAAGCGGGAGTCACCTTTGTACTCGATCGTTCCGGCGTTACGGGTCCGGATGGAGCGTCCCACCACGGCATGTGGGATCTTGCGATGCTACAAATCGTCCCAGGGATTCGAATCGCGGCACCGCGCGATGCGTCAACTCTGCGCGAAGAACTTGCCGAGGCCGTGACCGTGGATAACGCACCAACGGTAATTAGATTTCCCAAGGGATCGGTAACCGATTCCATTCCCGCGCTGGAACGCACCGCGGACGGCGTGGACGTTCTTCGCGCCGACTCCGCTCGCGACGTTCTCCTTGTGGGCGTCGGTTCGATGGCATCACTCGCTCTTGATGTCGCCGACATTTTGGCCGCGGAAGGAATCGGATCAACCGTGATTGATCCGCGCTGGGTAATTCCGGTTGCGCCCTCCATCGTCGACTTTGCCCGAGATCACCGAATTGTCGTGACTATCGAGGATGGAATTCGTGTCGGTGGCGTCGGGACGCGAATTCGTCAGGATTTGCGTCAGGCGGGTGTCGACACGGGAGTCGACGAACTGGGATTGCCCGACGAATTTCTCGAGCACGATACTCGTGGGAACATTTTGACGCGAGTTGGGCTCACCCCGACGGCGATTGCAGCGAAGATCATTCACCAATTACGCGGGGACGTCGTGCCGAAGGCTAAACCGAAAAAGCGTTAGTCGAATTGGGCGGTCGGGTGAAACAGCGATCCTGTTGCCCGCACGCTCGCCCCGCAGGCGTCCAGGTAGGGAGTGATTCCTCCGATTGCGGCCGGCCAGCCCGCTCCGTTAATCATGCACAGGTCGATGTCGCTGACGTGGGCGACGACAGATTCGTCCAGCATGATGTGTATCTCGTGTGCCAGAGCATCGACAATTCTGTCGTGCACCGTGGCGTCATCAGTTTGGATCGGCGAGAAACCGCGTTCCGTCAATCGTTCGGCAATCGCAGAACCATCGTTTTCGGTTGACAATTCGGGCAGTGCGTTGCCTACGAAAAAGCGATTCGGGGCACTGTTATGGAGCGATTCCATCATCTTCAGCGTGACCATTCGCCCGATCAGATCGATGAGCGCGAATGGCGACATCGGTAATCGCAGTGGCGCGAGCGCGTTCGTTACGACGTCGACGTCCACACCACCTTCAACGGCGCGGAGCGATTCACCGAGGAATGTCGACAACAGTCGGT
>JANRET010000007.1 GCA_030725885.1 Microbacteriaceae bacterium
CACCTACCGTGACCACGTTGTCGTGCTGCGCACGCACAAACTGGGCGAGGCGGACCGCATCATCACGATGCTGGGTAAATCCCGCGGCAAGATTCGTGCGGTTGCCAAAGGAGTTCGCAAGACGGGCAGCCGCATCGGATCCCGGCTCGAACCGTTCATGGTCGCCGACGTTCAGTTTTACGAGGGGCGAAACCTCGACACGGTTCAACAGGTCGAGACGGTGACGTCTCTCACCGGTGTCATCGTGGCGGACTATCCGATGTACACGACCGCGTCCGCGATGGTGGAAACCGCCGACAAGTTGACCGACCACGGACATACGGCCGGCCACTTCCCTCTGCTCGTGGGCGGGTTGAAGGCTCTCGCGTCACACGCACACGATCCGTCGCTCATCCTCGATTCGTACATCCTTCGGGCGCTCGCCCTTGCCGGATGGACACCCGAACTTTCCCACTGTGTTGTCACGGGCGACGAGGGCCCCCACACCGCATTCGTGATCGCGGCGGGGGGAGTAGTGTCGGACGCCGTCGCACCGCCGGGAACACCGCACCTGCGGCCCGAAACCGTCGAACTGCTCGGCGCTTTACTGGTCGGGAATTGGACGTTCGCCGACGCGACAACCGAAGTGGCCCGAGTCGAGGCGCGTGGTATGGTCGCCGCGTACGCACAGTTCCACCTTGAGCGGTCGATTCGCTCGCTGGGTCACATCGATCGGATGAGTTGATGGCCGATTTCCTGCCACTGGATTACACGGGTCTGACTCCGCCTGCCGTTCCCCGAGAACTCGTACCCGAACACGTTGCTGTGGTGATGGACGGAAATGGTCGCTGGGCGAACGCGCGCGGACTTCCGCGGGTCGAGGGTCACCGCGCCGGCGAAGCCGCACTGCTCGACGTCGTTGCGGGGGCCATTGAAATAGGCGTGAAACACCTGTCGGTGTATGCGTTTTCCACCGAGAATTGGCGACGCAGTCCCGACGAGGTGAAGTTCCTCATGGGGTTCAACCGCGAGGTGTTACGCCGCCGCCGAGACCAACTCAACGAGTGGGGGGTCCGCGTGCGGTGGGTTGGGCGCACCCCGAAACTGTGGGCGAGTGTGATTTCGGAACTGCGCGAAGCCGAACAGATGACCAAAAAGAATTCCGTCATGACGCTGCAGATGTGTGTCAACTATGGCGGACGGCTCGAACTGGTCGACGCGATTCGAGACATCGCCGATGGTGTTGCCAACGGAACCATCAACCCGGCGCGCATCAGCGAAAGGACAGTACAAGCTCACCTGTACGAACCCTCCCTGCCCGATGTCGACCTGTTCATTCGGTCGTCCGGCGAGCAGCGCACTTCTAATTTCCTGCTGTGGCAGAGCGCCTATTCCGAGATGGTCTTCCTCGACACCCTGTGGCCCGACTTTTCGCGGGTGCAACTGTGGCGCGCAATCGAGGATTATGCCCGCCGCGATCGGCGCTTCGGCGGTGCGGTCGATACTCCCGCTCCCCGATAAACTGGCGAGACGCCTTTCTAGAGGAGACCCGTGGCTCAGCACAACCGACTCGATTCCGTCATTTCGCTCGCGAAACGACGGGGATTCGTTTTTCAAGCCGGCGAAATCTATGGCGGAAGCCGTTCGGCGTGGGATTACGGACCGTTGGGTGTCGAACTCAAGGAAAACATCAAGCGCCAGTGGTGGAAGTCGATGGTTCAGAGTCGACCCGACGTGGTGGGCCTTGATTCGTCGGTGATTTTGCCTCGACTGGTGTGGGAAGCGTCGGGACACGTCGACGTCTTCAGTGACCCGCTCGTCGAATGTTTGTCGTGCCACAAGCGTTTTCGCGCGGACCATTTGGAAGAAGAGTTCGAAGAAAAGAAGGGCCGTCCCGCCGAGAACGGGCTGAAAGACATTGCCTGTGGTCACTGCGGGACCCGCGGCGAGTGGACGGAACCGAAAGAGTTTTCGGGGATGCTCAAGACCTACCTCGGTCCCGTCGAAGACGAGTCGGGGATGCATTACCTGCGCCCCGAGACGGCTCAGGGCATCTTTGTGAACTTTAACAACGTCGTGTCGTCGTCGCGCCAGAAGCCGCCGTTTGGAATTGGCCAGATTGGTAAGTCGTTCCGCAACGAGATCACGCCCGGGAACTTTATCTTCCGCACCCGCGAGTTTGAACAGATGGAGATGGAGTTTTTCGTCGAGCCGGGAACCGACGAGGAATGGCACCAGTACTGGATTGACGAACGATTCCGCTGGTACACCGACCTCGGGAT
>JANRET010000008.1 GCA_030725885.1 Microbacteriaceae bacterium
GGGTCGCCTCTCGCCGCCAGCGGGTATGACTGGGTCGCGGCCGAGGTTTCTCCGACCGTCGCTGTCGCATCTATCGCCGGCGGAACCGACCTGTGCGGCTGTCTCGTCCTCGGCGTTCACACCGAGCCAGTCGTTCGCGGGGAGATCCAAGGACCGGCGCTCGGTCTGGACGTTACTGTTCTGCGGGCCGACGGTTCGGACGCCGACGTGGGTGAAGACGGCGAACTGGTCTGTCGAACTCCGTTCCCCACTGTTCCATTGCGGTTTTGGGGGGATAACGACGGTTCTCGTCGACACGCGGCATACTTCAACCGTTTCCCTGGTTTGTGGGCTCATGGCGATTACGCACGCCAAACTCCGAGTGGTGGCTTCGAGATTCTCGGCCGGTTGGACGCCACCCTCAACGTCAAGGGAGTGCGAATTGGAACCGCAGAGATCTACCGAGTGGTTCTCGCGATTCCCGGAATTCGTGGCGCGATGGCAATCGAACAATCGTTCAGGGACGACACGCGGATTGTGCTATTTCTCGTGCTGGACGGGGAACTTGGTTCCCCGCTCGACCAACAGATTCGACACACCCTACGCACCCATGCCAGCCCCCGCCATGTGCCTTCAGTCATTGTGGCGAGTCCCGAATTGCCCGTGACGCGAAGTGGCAAAATGACCGAATTGGCTGTCTCGGATATCCTCACCGGCCGAACCGAGCGGGACACGTCGTCCCTCGCCAACCCCGAATGTTTGACCTGGTTTCGCGAGTGGGCGAAGGCTAACTCGGCGTGATTGCCGCGGGGCCGGTTGTGCCCCGCACCCGCAATTCCGCTGAAAGGTAATCCCGGTTCGACTCGATACCCGAATTCGCGATGCGGTGCAGAATTCGTTCGGCCGCCCGTCGGCCGAGTTCCGCCAGCGGTTGCCCGATTGTGGTGAGGTTGATTCGACGGAGCGCCCCCAAACTGATTCCGTCATACCCGATGACCGAGATGTCTTCGGGGACGCGCAGCCCGGCGTTTTCCACGGCGGCAATCGCACCAATCGCCGCGATGTCATTGGCGACAAACAGCGCGGTCGGATCGAGTTCCACAGCGGTTTCGGCGGCGCGATAGCCGGTTGCGTCGGTGAGTCCCCCCGGAACGATCCGTATCTGTTCCGTGAGCCCATGGTCGGTCATTGCTTCCGCGTACCCCGTCGCCCGCAGGTGCGACACGGGATTATCGCCGCCACTGACGTAAACGATTCGCTCGTGCCCCAAACCGACGAGGTGGTCAATGGCGAGTCGCGCACCCGCCACATCGTCATTGCTCACGGTGTCCATACCGGGTGCCACGATATCGTCGCGGGTGACGACAACGGTGGGAATCTCGGCGGCGATGGATCGAAGCACGTCGGTTGGAAGCCGATGCGAGATGAGAATAAGACCCTCGACTTGGAACTCACGCAGTGTCTCGATTTCTGCCAGCTCGAGGTCCGGATTCTCTCCGCCGGTGACCAACATGGTGCTGAAACCGTGTTGTCGAACCTCGGTCTGGACGCCGTCGAGAATCTCGGCGAATACGGGATTGTGAAGGTCGAGGATGAGAACCCCGATGGTTCGACTGCGCCGAATCGACAAACTGCGTGCCGCGGCGTTAGGCCGATAACCAAGTTCGGCGGCGGCCTGTTCAATTCGGACACGACTTTTCTCGCTCACTTTCGGCGAACCCGACAACGCTAACGCCACCAGCGACTTCGACATGCCCGCGCGTGCGGCTACGTCGTGAATCGTCGGGCGGGCGGGTGACATGTTCTATCGAACGTCCGACACCCGAACAGCGGCGCCCGTCTCAATCGACCGTTCGCAGGCGACGGCAATCCGCAAGCTTTCCAGAGCAGAATCGGGCGGGCACGGATTGTCAATTTCACCCAGTGCGAAAGACACGAAGGCACGTGTTTCATTGCGAAACGAATCACGAAAGCGATCGACGAAACCGCTGTAGGGGTTTTGGTTGACACCCAGATCGCCTTCGATTGTTCGCAAAGGCGTCCGTGCGTTCAATCCGGCAGAGACGGAATCTTTCGACCCAAATGCCTCGAGTCGGACGTCGTGACCGAGCGCATCGTGCCGTGTACCCGTGATGATGACCTGCACGCCCGTGGTGGTCACGGCGATTACCGAACTGACATCGGCGTCGTCGAAGTCGGCGTAATCGCGGTGCTCTCGGACCGACTTGGTCGCGAACACGCGATCCACCTCCGAACCCGTCAAC
>JANRET010000009.1 GCA_030725885.1 Microbacteriaceae bacterium
GTACTGCATGAATCCCAGCCACGACAGCGGCACTTTGGACGCGGCGTACCCGAACAACAACAATGGGATAGCGGTCACGGGTCCCAGGCCGATGAGTAAAACCGTGGTCCAGACGTCGCCGTCACCGAAATTCAGACTGCCGGCAACCGCTTCCACGCTGACGATGACGAGGGCGACAGGAACCAGCCACGCGGTCTCGAGCGTCAGGCTCTGAGTGGCATTGAGGCGACCACCCACACGGTTTTTAACCAAACCGTAAATGCCGAACGAGCCGGCGAGGATGAACGCGAGCCAGGGGAATTGGCCGTACCCGACGACGAGGATAGTCACGGCAACGGTCGCTAAACCCATCGACACCCACTGCAAAGGGCGAAGTTTTTCCCCCAGCACGAGCACCCCCAGCAAAATGGTGACGAGCGGGTTGATGAAATACCCGAGTGAGCCCTCCACGATGTGCCCGGTGAGGTTCGCGATGATGTAGAACTGCCAATTGATGTAGATCAACACGCCCGCGGCGAGCGTGTACCAGACAAGTTTGGGGTCGCGCAGAAGTGCAAGCGTTGACCGCAGTTGTTTCGAGACCGCGAGGATTCCGACACAGAACACGAGTGACCAGAGGATTCGCCACGACACTATTTCCCAGGGACCCGTACTTCCCAGCGTGACGAAATACAACGGCAGGAAGCCCCAGAGGAAATAAGACCCGATTCCGGCGGCGACACCACTGGACTGTTGGATGGTGCGCACCTCGTCAGCCTAGCGCCGACATACCAACGGCTCCTGCGCCGGGCGCGGGAGCCGTTGGATGAAGGGTGTTAGCGCTGGACGATCGCGAGAACATCCCGAGCCGACAGAACGAGGTCTTCCACCCCGCCGTATTTGACTTCGGTTCCACCGTACTTCGAGTACAGCACAACGTCGCCGACGGCGAGGTCGAGGGGAACACGGTTTCCGTTGTCGTCAATACGGCCGGGGCCGACAGCGACAACTTCGCCTTCCTGTGGCTTTTCTTTGGCCGAGTCGGGAATGACAATTCCCGATGCGGTGACTTGCTCCGCAGCCAGTTGCTGAATGACAATGCGATCTTCGAGCGGTTTGATTGCGACCGACACGGTTGACCTCTTCCTTTGTGGACGATGAATTCGCACGGTAGCGTGCGATTTCTAGTTTATCGCTCTGATTAGCACTCTACAAACCCGAGTGCCAATTGTCCGGAACTGCGACAATAGACGTATGGACCGCGCGGACGCAGAGCTACTGTTCACGAGTGAGGCATTGACGCTACTCGAGAGCCTCCCGCCATTCGACGCAAAGAACAACGTTGTGCAGTCGGTGTCCGCGTTGCGCGACCGCGGAGTGTCTCCCGAAATGACGCGCGTTGTCCTTCGCCAACGCCGTCTTCGGTCGCAGGCCGTCACCAAGTTCGGCGAATTCGCCTCCCGGATGTTTTTCACAGAATCAGGACTTCAACAGGCAACCCGACTGGATGTCGCCGCACATCATGCGGCCCGATTTCGGGCACTCGGTGACGTCGTCGTTGGCGATCTGGGGTGCGGAATCGGTGGGGACGCTCTCGCTCTCGCCGGGCTTGGCATCAGGGTCGTCGCTGTCGACAGGGACGAGTCCACCGCCGCCATCGCGTCCTACAATCTCGCGCCGTTCAATAACGCATCGGTCGAGCACGCGGAGGCGGAAGATGTCGACATCACGCGATTTGACGCCCTTTGGTTTGATCCGGCGCGGCGCACCAACGAAAAGCGCCTTTCCAATCCTGCCGACTGGTCGCCGTCGCTGGACTGGGTGTTCGATGTTGCCTCTCGAATCCCCAGCGGAATCAAGTTGTCCCCCGCCATCGGCCACGCGTTGCTGCCCGCTGACGCGGAGGCTCAGTGGGTTGATGATTCGGGGGACACCGTCGAGTGTGTTGTCTGGACCGGCGCACTGGCTCGCCCCGAGATTCGCCGAAGCGCCCTGGTCCTCGGCGAGTCGCCCGTCGAACTCACCGCGAGCGAACCCGACGCTGACGTGGTGGTGGGCGACGTCTCGACGTACCTGTACGACCCGAGCGGTGCCGTCATTCGCGCCCAGCTGCTGGGAACCCTCGCCCGAAAACTGTCGGCTCACACCATCGCGGCGTCGATTGCCTATCTGTCGGGCGACACCCTCGTCAACACGCCGTTCGCGTCGGCGTTTCGGGTGATTGATTCCCTTCCGCTTGACATTCGAACACTTGCCCAA
>JANRET010000010.1 GCA_030725885.1 Microbacteriaceae bacterium
TGTTCGGATGAGTGTGACCTACACGACGACCGTCATCGGCGAGGGCAATCACGCCTCGATTGAAATCCCCGCTGCTGTTCTTGCGGAATTGGGGACCAACAAGCGCGCGCCGCTCATCATCACAATCAACAACCACACGTATCGATCGACGGCGGTCGGCGTTGGTGGCGAGTGTCGCGTGGTGTTCCCTCAGAAAAATCGGGACGCGGCGGGTGCGAAGGCGGGCGACACGGTGGTTGTCAATCTGGTGCTCGATTCGGGACGCCGCGAGGTCGACGTTCCCGAACCACTTCGACTCGCGCTGGTTGACGCAGGACTGTGGGAAACCTTCGAGTCCCAGAATTACTCGACCCGCAAAGAACAAGCCCGTCTGGTCGCGGAAGCGAAGGCGGAAGAAACGCGGCAACGCCGCATCGACAAAATCATTGCGGGGCTGTCGGCCTAATCAACCGGTAAAGGCGTTGACGAACGCATCGAGCGCGAGGTTCGAATCACCCGACGCCCAGCCCTCGAGACCGACAACCCGATCGAAACCGAGCGCATCGAGCTCGCGAGCGATTCGCGGATAGCTTATTTCGCCCGTTCCCGGTTCCTGTCGCCCCGGAACGTCCGCGACCTGAATCTCGCCGATCCACGGGAATGCCTGACGCACCAGTTCGACCAGGTTTCCCTCGCCAATCTGCGCATGGTACAAATCGAGATTTAGTTGCAGATGCGGGTTGTCGATGCTCGACACAAGTTCGATGGTCTCCTCCGCCCGCGCGAACGGGGTTCCGGGGTGGTCGACCGCGAGGTTGAGGTTTTCGAGCATGAACACCGCGTCGTGTTTCGCCCCAAGGTCGGCGAGCCGCGACAGTGTGCTGCGGGCAATCGAGCGGTCAGCCGTCGATACTGACTCGCGGGGGCGTATCGCCTGTCCGTTCCCGTCGAGGCCCGTTCCGTGCACGTTGAGCCGGTCAGCGGCGATGATGCGTGAGGCGACGATCGACTGCTCGGCCGTGTCGAGGAACCGGGCGATGCCGTCCTCTTCCAGCAGGTCACCCTCGATGTACCCGGTCATCGACGTAAAGTTGGCGCCTGTTGCCGCGAGTTCATCGAGGTCCTTGGTCGTCCAGTTCCAGATTTCGACACCCAGTCCGCGCTCGTGAATCGCCCGAACTCGCTCGACGAACGGCAGTTCGGTAAAAAGCATCTCGGCCGATGCGGCCAATACATAGGTCACGGGAAGTCCTTACGGTTGTTAGGACAAAACTAGCGGAACTACTTCCCGTCGATAAAGCGGTCCGCGGGTTCAACAGACACCGCGGACCGCGTTATCGATCTAGTTACTTCAGTGCAGTGCGGCGACGAACCACTACGGCACCAATCACAGCCGCGATTCCGAGAAGAAGTGCGCCGTTCGCTGCCAGGTCTGATCCGCCGGTGGGTGCCAGCGATTCTGACTGCGATGACCCACCACCCTCGATGGGAGCGTCAATTCCGCCCGCAGGGCCCCAAAACTCCCATGTTGCGGTGGAAACACTGCCGGAGCCACTGTCACCGTTGGGGTAGGACACGAAAATCGGGCCAACGTAGGACGTATAGTTATTCCCCGCATACCAATCGGCGTCGTTCACATAAAAGCTGTAGCTGGCCATCACGAGTGTGTGGGAACCTGGAGTCAAATCGACAGTGAACTCGCTCCAAAGCTGGTTTGACGAAGGGTAGTCGTAGTTGTCGACACCGTTGTCGTCGTAGTTCTGGCCGTCGTAACCACCGTCGTCGTTACATCCGATGATTCCCGTGTCGGGATTTAATTTGTCGAAACCCGACGCCCCGAAAAGGGCGAGATAGGGATCTTCGATTCCGGCGGAGGACACAACCCGAAAGGTGTATTCACCGGCCACCAAGACTTCGATCGTGCGGGTGACGAAAGGGTGATTTTCGGTGTTGTCCGGAATCAAGTCGCTACCAGGAGTAGGACCGTTTGCTCCAGATTCCCAGGCCAGCCGGCAACTGTCATCCGAAGAGAACGCCTTGTTCCACTCGACGGTCTCAGCAGAGATGTACCCGTCGACATCAGCATTCGTGAACGTGTTTCCATTCGCAATCGGGTTTGCGGGAATTGTTGCATCGACGCGTCCCAAAAGAGTGCCCGAGGGGTTCGGTACGAGAGCAGATGCGGAGGTTGAAGTCAATGCGACGAGACTCAAGCCAAGTGCGAGAGAGAGACCGACAAGTTTAGAA
>JANRET010000011.1 GCA_030725885.1 Microbacteriaceae bacterium
GGTGACCGGGTCGACACCGAGATAGGTTCGGGCGAACTCGGTGATGTCGGGAAGCTTGGTTTCGAGAACTTCGGCGCCGAGGTGTGTGCAGTCCAGCAATACGTAGTCCTTGTTGGGCCCAGCTCCGCGACCCTCCGCGACCTCTTGAACCATGCAGCGGGAAATGATGTCACGCGGGGCGAGGTCCTTGATGGTCGGGGCGTATCGCTCCATGAAGCGCTCACCGCTCGCGTTTCGCAGGATTGCACCCTCGCCTCGGGCACCCTCGGTCAGGAGGATTCCGAGTCCGGCGAGTCCGGTCGGGTGGAACTGGAAGAACTCCATGTCTTCGAGCGGAATGCCCTTGCGCCAGACGATTCCGACGCCGTCACCCGTGAGGGTGTGGGCGTTCGAGGTGGTTTTGAACATTTTGCCGAAACCGCCCGTGGCGAAGATCACCGAGGTCGCGTTGAACACGTGGACGTCACCGGTCGAAAGTTCGTAGGCGACGACGCCGGTTGTCCGCGTCGTGCCTTTTTCTTCGGTCAGAATTAAGTCGAGCACGTAGAACTCGTTGTAGAACTCGACCCCCAACTTGGTGCAGTTCTGGAAGAGGGTTTGCAAAATCATGTGACCGGTGCGGTCGGCCGAATAGCACGAACGTCGAACAGGCGCTTTCCCGTGATCGCGAGTGTGCCCACCGAAACGTCGCTGGTCGATCTTGCCGTCGGGAGTTCGGTTGAACGGCAGCCCCATGTTCTCGAGGTCGATGATCGCGTCGATGGCCTCGCGCGCGAGGATTTCGGCAGCGTCCTGGTCGACGAGGTAGTCACCGCCCTTGACGGTGTCGAACGTGTGCCATTCCCACGAGTCCTCTTCGACGTTGGCCAGCGCAGCGGCCATTCCGCCCTGAGCCGCACCGGTGTGCGACCGCGTCGGATACAACTTGGTGATGACGGCGGTTTTGGCGTTGGGGGCGGATTCGATGGCCGCGCGCATGCCCGCACCACCCGCTCCAACAATGACGACGTCGTACTCGTGGTGATGAACCGTGGTCACGGTTTGTGCTCCTTTGAGGGTTGGTGTCAGCCTGCGCTGCAGAACGAGGGAAGAATGCTGGCGGGAGCGCCAACGGGGCACGGGTCGAGCGTGAAAACGACGAGTGTGCCGAGGACAATCAGTACCGCTGCCGAAACAAAGAGGGACGTTTGCAGGACCTTTTTGAGGCGTGGGCGAGTCACATAGTCATCGACGACGACGCGCATTCCGTTCGTGCCGTGAATGAGTGCAAGCCAGAGCAGCGTGACATCGAACCACTGCCAGAACGGGTCCGCCAGCTTGCCGGCGACGAAGGCGAAGTCGATGGCCTTGACGCCGCCTTCTTGCATGAGATTGACGAAGAGGTGGGTGAAAATCAACCCGATGAGAAGGACGCCGGACACGCGCATGAAGATCCAACCGAGCCGTTCGAGACGAAGGGTTTTCATCATCAACCTCCGAAGACGTGCATCAGGTGGCGGGGGAGGAAGGCGACCATCACCACGGTCCACAACACGAGAACGCCATAGAACAAGGCGCGTTGGTGCCGCACAGCCCAGCGGGTCATGTCGACCAGGATGATTCGCAATCCGTTGAATGCGTGGAACACGATTGCGGCGACGAGCCCCGCTTCACCGAGTCCCATGATGGGGGTCTTGTAGGCCTCCATCACCACGTTGTACAGTTCCGGGTCGAGCCGGACCGTAGCGGTGTCGAGAATGTGAACGAGCAGGAAGAAATACATTCCGACGCCGGTGATGCGGTGGAGAACCCACGACCACATCCCCTCGTGACCTCGGTACAACGTTCCGCGAATCACGGTGCGTGGTTCGCGCGCGACGGTGTTGACCACTCGATGCCTCCTCGAAAGTGATTATGTGCCTCCACTCTACCCTTCTCGCGTAGGCTGGCTGACATGGTCCAATCCCGCCAAAACGACAACTTCTACGCGATTATTCCCGCTGGCGGCGCCGGGTCACGGCTGTGGCCGCTGTCGCGGGCGGACTCTCCCAAATTTCTCCACGATCTCACTGGAAGCGGACACAGTCTTCTTGCCGAGACCTGGAATCGACTCGAACCCATCGCGGGAAGCAACATCGTCGTGGTGTGCGGACACGCCCACGCCACGGCCGTTGTGCGGGAATTGCCCGGACTGGCTCCGGACAACGTGGTGCTAGAACCTTCGCCCAAAGACTCCACCGC
>JANRET010000012.1 GCA_030725885.1 Microbacteriaceae bacterium
CAGGTTGAAAACTGTGCCCTTTCGAAACCCGCCGTCGGCGGTGATGACGAGTTTGGCCTCGGCGTCCTCAATTCGGGCACGCAGGCTCTCGGCGGCGAAGCCTCCGAACACCACGGAATGGATTGCCCCGACGCGGGCGCATGCCAGCATCGCTACGATTGCCTCGGGAATGAGGGGCATGTAAATCGCGACGCGGTCGCCGTGTCCGACCCCGAGGCTGGTGAGCAGGTTTGCGGCTTTACAAACCTCGTCCGTAAGTTCGCGGTAGGTGATTGTGCGCGAGTCGCCCGGCTCGCCCTCGAACTGAATGGCGACTCGGTTGCCGAGCCCCGCCTCGACGTGACGGTCTAGACAGTTGTACGCCACGTTGATTTCCCCATCCGCGAACCACCTCGCAACGGGTGCGCCCGACCAGTCGAGGGTCTCGGTGAACGGAGTGTGCCAGTGCAACGCGCGTGCTCGATTTGCCCAGAACTCGAGCCGATTTGCGGCGGCAGCGTCGTAGATGCTGGGCGGGGCAATGGCATTCGCGACAAACGCGGCGGTCGGAGGGAACCGGCGATTTTCATGCAGAAGGCTGTCAATTGTTGTACTGGACATCGTCGTCCTCGTCCTATCGTTCAGGATTGGTCGGTCGCGCCCGCGGGCGCAGCTTTCAGACTAATCGCGTTGACGCCCAGTTGCGCGTGATGGGAGGTGACTAGGGTGGAGCAATGGCCACCACAGCGAAAACGGGTTCAGAGGCCATCGTGCCCGTGTCTGTTGAACGGGAGGTCAAACCTCTGCTGCGCGGCTGGTTTCACCTGGGGGCACTTCCTGTTGTCGCTTTACTGGGTTTGGTTCTCGTCGCTCTCGCTGAGGGGCCGGTCGCAACGTGGTCGAGCGTCGTGTTCGCCATTTCCTCGCTTTTGATGTTCGGCACGTCGGCGTCCTACCACCGAATCGAGTGGACGCCCACGGCCCGTGCGGTCCTCAAACGGCTTGACCACGCGAACATTTTCGTCCTCATCGCAGGAACGTACACGCCACTCGGGCTTTCGGCTCTTCCCTGGTCCGAAGGCCAGTGGCTGTTGACGGCGGTGTGGATTGGCGCCGGGCTTGGTATCGTTTTTCGGGTTTTCTGGCTGGGTGCGCCGCGTTGGCTGTATGTTCCGCTCTATCTCGCTCTTGGCTGGGCGAGTGTCTGGTACATGCCTCAGTTATTCGCCGCCAACGTCTCGATGACGATTTTGGTGATTGTCGGCGGTATCGCCTATTCGGCGGGGGCAGTCATCTACGGGATGAAGCGTCCCAACCCTGTCCCCGGCGTGTTCGGATTCCACGAGATTTTCCACGTTCTCACGGTGGTGGCATTTCTCTGTCACTGGACTGCCGTGCTGTTGATTGCGATTGAACCCGTCAACCGCTAAAGAACCGACTCGTCTTTACTGCGATAAAAGCCAGATTCCACCCCAAAAAGCCCCGAACGACACGATGCCACCCACGCCACACATCAGTGCGACAATTCGCCAGCGGCGCTGCTGTGATCGTCGAGCAATGGATACCACGATCGAAGCGGTAGCGAGAGGAAGTCCCACCGGGGGAACCCAAAAAAGCACGATGGATCAAATCCCCAGCAGCAGACCCGCTAGTTCGACCAGTTGAACCGATTCGTTAGACAAGTGCTCGTTTGCGTCGAAGCGCGATGGCTGCGACCGTGAGGCCCACCGCGAATAATCCAACCCCGGCGAGTTTGTTTCCATCCACTCCCGTGTTGGCCAGAGGTTCCTCGTTACCAGCCGCGGGGTCGTTTTCCCCGGGGATAAACTCAACCGCCACCTCGGTGGATCCGGGAACCTGGGGTAGGTCCGAAACCGCGATGTTGTCGAATTCAAACCCACCGCCCATGATTTTGATCTGATCGAATGATACACCGCCCGTTCCGTACAGGTTGAGGTACACGAACGGCTCGCCAGGCGACAGTGCGGTATTACGCGGGTTTCCAGCGTAGTCATCAGTGTTCACGCTGGGTCCACCGACGGTGGTGGCGGTACCCTCTTGGAGCAACTCCAGAATGCCATCGACCGACATGAAGGCGACAATTTCTCCTTCGGAGTAAAGCTCGATGGAGTTTCCGGGGCTACCCGCTGACCACCACAGACCCAGATACTTGGCC
>JANRET010000013.1:0-1352 GCA_030725885.1 Microbacteriaceae bacterium
ATCGGCTACGACACCCAGATGCTCCGCCATGAAACGGAGCGTCAACGGGATGAGATACGACGCGTTCGGTCGGCCTCGAAACGGCGTCGGTGTGAGGAACGGCGCATCCGTTTCAATCAGGATGAGTTCACGGGGAGCGACATCCAACGCCGCTCGAATTCCCTTGGCGTTACCGAACGTCACGGTCCCTGCAAATGACATGTACCACCCGTTTTCGGCACAAATTTCCGCCAATGCGGCGTCCCCCGAAAAACAATGGAACACCGTTCGGTCCGGAGGTCCGACCCGCAACAGGGTGTCGACAACGGCGCCATGGGCATCGCGATCGTGAATCTGCATCGCGATGCCGTTGCCCTTAGCGATGTCGATGTGGGCTTCGAACGACTGCAATTGCGGCGCCCGGCCCGATTCGTCGGTTCGAAAAAAGTCAAGTCCCGTTTCACCGACCGCGCGAACCCGCTCGCGTGTCGCGAGCTCGGCGATACCGGCAATGTGTTCGTCGAGCACACCGCGCTCGGACAAGAGTGGCGCTTCGTTCGGATGAATCGCGACAGCGGCGAGCACCCGCGGGTCACGGTCGGCAAGGTCGGCGCTCCAGCGCGACGTTTCCAGGTCGGTTCCGACTTGGACCACACCCTTGATGCCCACCGCGACAGCGCGGTCAAGGCTCTCTTCAGGAGACAGTGGGTTGTCCCCGTCCGCAATCTCGAGGTGCGTGTGATTGTCATAGACCCCGACCATGAGTGGCTCGGGCGCCGGGGGGAACTCAAGGTCGCGTTTGAGGTCGCCGTCGGTCCCTTTTCGCGCGCGCAGCGGTTCGGACACTGCTATTCCTCGATGCGGGGGAACAACGAATCGAGTGCCGACACGCGAATTCCCGCGGGCGTGATGCCCCACTGCCCGGCACGCGACAAGTTTTGGTCGGTCAGATTCCCCAGCGCGTCGTCGAGCCCGAGGGCGTCCCACAGTTTCTGCGTCGACGTCGGCATGATCGGGGATAGCCCGACCGCGATCGCCCGCAGCCCTTCGACCGCGGTGTACAGCACGGTGTGGAGACGTTCGCGATTGGCGTCGTCTTTCGCGAGGACCCACGGCTCTTGCTCGGTGATGTACAGGTTCAAGGCGTCAACAATCGTCCACACCGCAGTGATCGCGTCGTGAATCGCCAGTCGGTCAATTGCGGAATTTGCGGCGTCGAACGCCTTCGACACGGTGTCGGCAATGACGGCGTCCGCCTCGTTCAATTCGGTCGCCGCGGGAACCGTGTTGTCGCAGTATCGCGTGACCATCGCGAGGACCCGACTCGCGAGGTTTCCGAACCCGTTCGCCAACTCAGCCTGATATCGGGCGGC
>JANRET010000013.1:1362-2152 GCA_030725885.1 Microbacteriaceae bacterium
TGCAAGTTCTGCGGTGTAGCGCGCAACCAAGTCCTCCCACGAGAACGATCCGTCCTGGCCGAAATTGATGGCGCTGAGGAAGTAATACCGAAAAGTATCAGCACCGAATACATCGGTGATCTGGTGAGGCGCGATGCCCGTCAATTTCGACTTGGACATCTTTTCGCCACCAACGAGCAACCAGCCGTGGCCGAAAACGCGTTTGGGCGGCTGAAGCCCCGCGGCCATCAGCATCGCGGGCCAGATGACCGCGTGAAAGCGGGCGATGTCTTTCCCGACGATGTGGATTCCCGGCCAGCGCGAGTCGAACTCGGCGTCGTCCGATCCCCACCCGGTTGCCGTGATGTAGTCGAGCAAAGCGTCGAACCAGACGTACACGACGTGACTGTCGTCCCACGGGATTTTGATTCCCCAGTCGAACGACGCTCGTGAAATAGACAGGTCGTCGAGACCGCGCTTGACGAACGAGATGATTTCGTTACGAACGCTGTCCGGTTGGATGAAGTCGGGTTGGGATTCGTACAGGTCCAAGAGTTTCTGTTGGAAGTCGCTCATCCGAAAGAAATAGTTGGATTCTTTGAGGATTTCAACGGGACGAGTGTGAATGGCGCAGACCTTGTCGCCCGGGAAATCGTCGCCACCCTCCAGCAAGTCGCCCGGCTGCTTGTATTCCTCACAGCCGACGCAGTAGTACCCCTCGTATTCGCCGTCGTAGATGAAGCCGTCGTCCTTCAGTTTCTGCAGGAACTTCTGCACCGCGGTTTCGTGTCGGGTATCGGTGGTGCGGATG
>JANRET010000014.1 GCA_030725885.1 Microbacteriaceae bacterium
CATGGTCACCGTGGTGCGCATGCTGTTCGCCCCCGTGTTCGTATGGCTGATTCTGGTCGATCCGGTCGGGCCGTTGCGCTGGGTCGCGCTCGCCCTGTTCGTCGCGGGCACTGTCTCTGACGGAATCGACGGGTATCTCGCACGTTCGCGAAACCTCGGGACGAGCCTCGGAGTTCTTTTGGATCCCATCGCCGACAAGGTTCTGATCGGAGCCGGTCTGGTCGTGCTGTCGATCATCGGCGAAATGCCGTGGTGGGTCACGATGGTCGTTCTCGTTCGCGAATTCGGCATCACGCTGTATCGGATGCTGATTGTCCACCGCGAAATCCACGCCGCGTCGTGGGGCGGCAAAGTTAAGACGACCGCCCAGTCCATCGCGGTGTCTTTCGCGCTCGCACCGTTCCCCCCGCTTCTTGGCGACTGGATGAACTGGGTCAACGGTGCGCTCATGGCGGCGGCGCTGGCGCTGACGGTGTGGACCGGGCTCGAATACGTGTGGAAGGCGATTCGCGGTTGAGTCTGGTGGATGACGTCACCGCCGAACGCGTGCAGGTTTTGATTGAGTCCCTCGTTCGCGCGGGCGAAACCGTCGCCGTGGCCGAGTCGCTCACGGGCGGGCTCGTGCTGTCGACTCTGGTGAATCCGGCTGGGGCGTCGCGGGTTGTGGTCGGGGGAGTGGTCGCGTATTCGACCGACGTGAAGTCTTCGGTGTTGGGTGTCGACGCGGGGTTGCTCGCCGAGCGTGGCGCTGTCGATGCGGCCGTCGCGGTGCAGATGGCCGAGCGTGTGCGCGCACAGTTCGGCGCGACTATCGGACTGTCCACGACGGGAGTTGCCGGACCGGACCCGCAGGACGGTGTCGCGGTCGGAACCGTCTTCGTGGCGCTGTGCAGCGACCGCGGCGATTCTGTGGAGGAACATCTTTTCAGCGGGACTCGGGATGATGTTCGCCTGGCGGCCGTGGTTGCCACCCTCACGCTTCTTGAGAATTCTCTAAGAACGGAATAAAACGCGCGATATTGGGGTTAGGTGGGATGTACGATAAAAACCCGAACGGAAGGAGTTGCTCACCATGTTAATTCGCGAACAACTCGGCGGCGTCATGCGTGACATCCGCACGTCCAAAGCGATGACCCTCGGCGACGTCACCAAAGGCGCCCGCATCTCGGTCGCACACCTTTCCGAACTCGAGCGCGGTCGCACCGAACCGTCGAGCGAAATCATCCGCACCCTCGCCGACTTCTACAATGTCTCGCAGGCCGACATCTACCTCGAGGTCGGCGCGCGCATGTCCGCGAGCGACCAGCTCAACGGACGCTTTTCCTACCAGGACCTGACGACTCTTCTTTACGGTGCACCGATCGACGCTGGTTTCGACCAGGCGGTTTCGCTCGAGGCCAGTTTCGACCAGGCCGTTTCGCTCGAGTCGATGCCCGACTTCAACAACGTCATGCCGTCCGTGCCGGATCACCTGCCGGACGAACTCGTGGCAGACGTCGACTCGGTTCGCGCCGACTCCTAGTCGCGTCGTCATCGCGGCCACCTCACGATTGTTGACGCGGTGAAGCATTCCGAATTCGCCCCGGCCGTGACTTCACGATTGTTGTTGCGGTGAAGCACTCCGAATTCGCGCTGGCCGTGACCACCGAGTTCGGCGAGCACTTCGGTCGCACCCTCGTGCGCGATGTGGTTCTGGACGAGTTCGGGCTTTCGGCCGCCGACGCCCTCGCGGCCGGCAATTCGCCCCGCAATGTGTGGGTCGCGCTCTGCCTCGCGATGGATGTCCCCGAGCATCGGATCCACGGTGCCGGGCGGGGCGAGCCCAAGAAGTAACCCCCGCCCGCCGCTCTGCCCACCTGTTTATTCACACACCTTGCCCATTGCGTGCCCGTGCGCATCTCGTCGCCTGTTTTTTCACACAACTTGCCCTTTCGGCACTAAATAGGGGTCAACTGCCTGTTTTGTGTGAAGAAACAGGAGGGGTGGAGTGATTTGTGTGAAGAAACAGGTGGAGAAAAAGGCGGGGAGGGGCGAGCCGGGACGACCGGCTTCCCATCGCTACCAACCCCAGCGGCACACACCCGATCACCCGCGCCAGCGGCAGATACCCGATCACCCGCGCCAGCGGCACACTCCCGATCGCCCAGATC
>JANRET010000015.1 GCA_030725885.1 Microbacteriaceae bacterium
TTGTTCGCCGGATACATTCACGCCCGTGCGACTCGCGGTTGGCGCGGTCGCCCCGCCGCGATTTTGAGCCTTATCGGATTCGCCGCGGTTGTGTTCAACTACTCGATCGTCAATATTTTCTTCAAAGGCCTCCACGCCTATTCGGGGCTCTAAAGCAACGCGAGGCACCGGGCGGCGCGCTCGCGCCACCATCGTTCACGTTCGGGGCTAACCCGCAGTTCATCCGCTGTTTTCTCGTCCACGATTCCGGGAGTCGCCGCGAACGAGACAAGGTCGGTCAATTCGGGGAGGATGTCCCGCTCAAACAGGATGTTTGTTGCCAGGCCGCAGTCGTAGTCGAGATGTTCGATTCGCCGAGCGAGGTCAAACGACGCTTGCAGTCCAATGGACGACTCCAATGCGCTTGAGACAACGACGGGAAGCCCCGCTTCATCGATGATGTCCAACGCGCGTCGAACTCCACCCAGAGGTGCGACCTTCACGACGAGAATGTCGGCGGCTCCTGCCCGCGCAACCGCGAGCGGGTCCGCCGCTTTCCGCACGCTTTCATCGGCGGCGATGAGAATCCCCATCCGATGAACGCGCCCCCGCAAATCGGCCAGTTCCGCCACCGTGGCACACGGTTGCTCGACATATTCCAAGTCGAACGTTTCGAGCGCGCGGATCGCGTGCTCGGCTTCGTCCACCGTCCACCCGCCGTTGGCGTCGATGCGCACCCTTCCAGCGTCACCGAGAAAAGCCCGTGCGGCCCCGACGCGTGCGATGTCGTCGTCGAGCGTCTGGCCCGGCTCGGCGACCTTGATTTTGACGGTCCGAAAATCACCAAATCGTTCGAGTATTTCGGCGACGTCCTCCTTCGCGACCGCCGGAAGTGTCGCGTTCGTAAGGACGATTTCGCGAAAGATCGGACGTTCCTGCTCGGTGGGACCGAGGTTCCACGCCTGTTCGATTGCGCAGGCAAGCCACGGGGCCGACTCGGCATCGTCGTATTCGGTGAATGCCGCGAATTCACCCCAGGAATTTTCGGTCGAACCGGCAATCAGCATCGTCTCGCGAACCGTCAAACCGCGGAATCTCGTCCGCATCGGCAGTGCCACGACGCGCACGTTCGCCAACAGTTCGTCGACCGTGGGAAGCCTCATGACTCCAACATATCGAGGAAGTTATAGCCTGAAGGCATGACAAATCCCGTCAGTGACCTGTTCGCCGCCGACCAGTGGGTGGTTGCCCCTGGCTTCGAGGGGCTGACCGACATCACCTATCACGTGTCGCCTGACGGCGGGATTGCCCGCATCGCCTTCAATCGCCCCGAGGTTCGCAACGCGTTCCGCCCCCATACGGTGGACGAGTTGTATCGTTCGCTCGATGATGCGCGGCTCAATCCGCGACTCGGGGTCGTTCTGTTGACCGGAAACGGTCCCAGCGCAAAAGATGGCGGTTGGGCGTTCTGCTCGGGTGGGGACCAACGCGTTCGCGGTGCCGACGGTTACAAGTACGCCGCCGGCGAGACCGCGGACACGATCGACGCGGCGCGCGGTGGTCGTTTACACATCCTCGAAGTGCAGCGACTTATTCGGTTCATGCCCAAGGTCGTCATCGCGCTCATTCCGGGGTGGGCGGCCGGGGGCGGGCATTCCCTTCACGTCGTGAGCGACCTTTCGATTGCCAGTCGCGAACACGCGCGCTTCAAGCAGACGGATGCGACCGTCGGGTCGTTTGATGCGGGATACGGCAGCGCTTACTTCGCACGCCAGGTCGGACAGAAATTCGCCCGCGAAGTGTTTTTCCTCGCCGACGAATACGACGCCGACCGTGCGCACCAGATGGGCGCGGTCAACGCCGTCGTTCCCCACGTGAAACTCGAAGTCACGGGGATTGCCTGGGCCCGCAAAATTCTCGCGCAGAGCCCGACCGCGATTCGGATGCTCAAGTTCGCGTTCAACGCGGTCGACGACGGGCTCGTCGGTCAACAGGTTTTTGCCGGCGAAGCGACGCGACTCGCGTATGGAACGGACGAAGCGGTCGAGGGCCGCGACGCGTTCCTTGACAAACGCGATCCCGACTGGGGTGCTTTCCCCTGGCAGATCTAGGGCAATGCCCGTCGTGACCGTGCCCGCAGCCGAGGTCGAAGCGATTCGGGAGGCCCTTGTCTCCGGAATCACCGTCGATACGAGCGGGTCGACATCCCGGCCGAAACACGTGCGACTTTCAGGGAATGCGCTCGTCGCGTCCGCCCGGGCCGCGACCGCGGCGATCGGTCGCGGCGGGTGGATTCTCGCATTGCCGCTGACGTACATCGCCGGGATCATGGTCGTGGCGCGGACGCTAGAGGAGGACACCCCACTCGTCGACGCTCGGTGGGAATCGTTTGACCCGCGCGTGTTCGCGCGGCTGATCGGAGAGCTTCCCGAGGGGACCTGGTTCACCGCGTTGGTTCCCGCACAACTCGTTCGGCTCGTCGATTTTGCCGAGGGCGACACGGATGCTCGTGACGCGCTCCGACGACTCAATCGAATCTTGGTCGGTGGACAGGCAACTCCGGAAGGGCTCGTCGAGCGCGCCAGTCGTCTGGGATTTCACGTGACGCGCACCTACGGGTCCGCCGAAACCGCGGGCGGAGTCGTCTACGACGGACGTCCCATCGGGGACACGGTGATTCGAATCTCTCACGGCGACCGTATCGAAATCTCGTCGTCAAGCCTGGCCGACGAATACGTCGATGACCCGGAGCTCACCGCGGCCAGTTTCGTCGTCGACGATAGGGGCGTTCGATGGTGGCGCACAACGGACCTCGGTTCCCTAACGGACGGGGTACTCGCGGTGCACGGCCGCGCCGACGACGTCATCATTTCGGGGGGAATCAAGGTGTCACTCGCCGACATCGACCGAGTTCTCGCTGACGCGGGATTGGACGCCGTCGCTACCTGGTTTGACGACGAGACCTGGGGGCAGGTTCCGGCGGTGGTGTCGACCACCGAGCTCGATCGCGAGGCCATCCGGTCGCTGATCGAATCGAGGTTGTCGAAAGAGTCCCGTCCGTACCGTTTTGCCACCGTCGAGGTGATTCCTCGCTTAGTTTCCGGAAAGATCGATAGGCGCGCCGTTCGCGCCCTCGTCGAGCACTCACAATCGTAGAATTGCCCCATGGCTTCCCGAAAAACACCAAAAAAGAAGAGCGCTGGCAACCGGAGTGGTCGACCGGGAGCTCGTCCCGTCGTCGCCCGTGGTGCAGCCGCACCCGCTCCTGTTCGACCCGCACGCCTGGGTGACTGGATTCGCGCCGCGCGGCCGGCCACTCTCGGGCTGGCAATCGCCCCGGTGTTACTCGGGTGGGGTCTGGGAATCCTGCAGTTTCAATTCGCCGACCTTGACCCGTGGGGACTACTGCCCCTGTCCGTTGTCACGCTTTGTTTCGCACTGTCCCTGACTCTGCAACTCGGTGTGAACTTCGCCAACGATTATTCGGACGGTATTCGGGGCACGGATGCACACCGCGTCGGACCGGCACGTCTGACCGCATCGGGCGCCGCGCCGGCGAAGCGGGTTCGCCTGGTCGCATTCGTCTTCTTCGGTATCGCGACCCTCGCCGGACTTGGGTTGACCGTACTGACCGAAATCAGGTGGTTGCCCGCAGTCGGTGCCGTCGCGCTACTTGCGGCCTGGTTTTACACCGGTGGAAAGCGCCCCTACGGTTACTTCGGACTCGGAGAGCTCGTCGTATTTGTGTTCTTTGGGCTCGTTGCGACGACGGGAACCGCGTTTCTTCTCGCCGAGGCAATCTGGCTCGACAGCATCCTCGCGGGCATCGCGATGGGGCTGTTCGCGGTGGCTGTTTTGTTCATCAACAACATGCGCGATCGCAGCACTGACATCGAGGCGGGCAAGCGCACGCTGGCAACTCGAATGCCGGTCTGGCTGTCGCGGTTGCTGTTTAGCCTGTTCATGATCGGTCCATTCGTGATCCTCGTGTATTTCTCCCTCGTGCTGTTCACCGCGGGGTGGGCACTCTTTGCGCTGTTCATTGTGGCACCGGCGATTCTCATCACGTGGACGGCAACCAAGCCCTCCGAATACGTCCTCGTGCTGAAACTGACCGTCTGGGCAAGCCTCGCCTACGCCACAATCCTGGCGTGGGCTTTAGCGTTCTAGTTCAGCACTCGACGACGTTGACGGCGAGCCCGCCCATCGACGTTTCTTTGTACTTGTGCGACATGTCAACGCCGGTCTGACGCATCGTTTCGATGACTGTGTCGAGCGAAATCTTGTGGGAACCGTCGCCGGCCAACGCGAGCCGAACGGCGGCGACCGCCGTGCCCGCGGCGATGGCGTTTCGTTCGATACACGGCATCTGAACGAGCCCACCCACCGGATCGCAGGTCAAACCGAGATTGTGTTCCATCGCAATCTCGGCAGCATTTTCAATCTGGCGCGGGGTTCCACCGAGCACGGCCGCGAGACCGGCTGCGGCCATCGAACAGGCCGAGCCCACCTCGCCCTGGCATCCCGCCTCCGCGCCCGAAATGCTGGCGTTTCGGTTGTACAGAGTTCCGATCGCGCCCGCCGTCAGCAAAAAATCCCGTTCAATCGCCGCGCGGTCAACATATTTGAATCGTTCCGCGAAGTAGCCCACGGCCGGGATAATCCCCGCCGCACCGTTGGTGGGTGCGGTGACGACGCGCATTCCCGCCGCGTTTTCTTCGTTCACGGCGATGGCGAATGCTTGTAACCATTCGTTGGCAAATTCGGTCGGTGCGTCCGCCGACTCCTGCGCGACGAGGCGTTCCGCGAGACCGGCCGCCCGTCGTTCAACATTCAGGTTCCCGGGCAGCATGCCTTCGTTTTTCAATCCCGCATCCACGCAGTTCGTCATGACGGACCAAATGTCCCGCAGTTTCGCTTCGACGTCACCCGCGCCATACACCGCAGCGGCGTTGTCAAAGGCGATCTCGGCGATCGTCTTGCCCGTGCTCTCGCAGAGGGCGATTAGTTCATCACCACTGTCGAATGGGAAGGGCAGAGCCGCGTCGGCGGAACTGGCGGGGGTGTCTCCGATTTCGTCATCGGATTCGATGAACCCGCCACCGACCGAGAAATAGGTGCGGCTGAACAGTGTTTCACCGTCCGCGCCCAGCGCCACATAGGTCATCGCGTTGGAGTGTTGAGGAAGCCGCGTCATGGGCCGCAACTCGATGTCCTCAGCGTCGAAGGGAAGTTCGAGTCCCGCAACCGAGATGTGGCGCGAGGCGACGGCGTCGCTCCACGCGGTTGACACCATCACGGGGTCACACGTTCGCGGGTCGGCACCGGCGAGCCCGGCGACGATGGCGTTGGTCGTCCCGTGCCCAACCCCGGTCGCGCCGAGTGACCCGAAAAGTGAAATTCGGATGCGGGCGACTGAACCGAGGTGTTCCGTTTCGCTCAATTCCGAGACGAATCGTCGGGCGGCGCGCATCGGTCCAACGGTGTGGGAACTCGACGGGCCGATGCCGACGGTAAAAAGGTCGATTGCGGTCAGGTTACTCACGATGTCAACCTACCTTCCGTTCAAGAAAAGGCGCCTGCGGGCCGACGAATCGACCCACAGGCGCCCCGGTGGATTACTTGTGTTCGCCGTGAACCGCGTAGCGCTCTTCAGGAGACATTACGAGGTTGTGACGACCGACCAGCGCGAAGTAGACCAAGAAGACCACGTACACGACGATGATCGCTTGGATCGCGGGAAGGAAGGTCGGGTTCAAAAGGAATCCGACGAACGCGAGTGCGGCAATCAGTGCGGCGACTGTTGCCCCACCGACACCCCATGGCGAGCGATATGGACGCTCGAGTTCGGGGTGCTTGACGCGCAGGATGATGAACGAAATCATCTGCATGATGTAGGCCAACATGGCGCCCCACACGGCGATGTTCAGGATGATTGCACCAGCGACGGAACCCATTCCCTCGGGGTCGTTGGCAACGGCCCAGTCGAGGTAGACGAGCGCAATGAGACCGATCACGCCACCAACGGTGAGTGCGAGCCACGGCGTCTTGTTCTTGCCCGTCACGGACAGTCCCTTGAAGTAGTAGCCAGCGCGCGACAGCGAGTACATGTTGCGGCCATAGGCGAACATGATTCCCTGCAGAGACGCGAGCAGTCCGATCAGCGCAAAGATACCGAGGATGGCAGCCCAGCCGTCACCGACAACGGCGCGGAAGCCGTCGAGGAGAGGTTCGCCCGCGGCACCCGTTGCCTCCGCACCGAGGATTCCGGTGTTGACGAACATGACAATCAGACCGGTCACGATGAGGGTTCCACGCGCCCAGAAACCAGCACGCGGGATGTCCTTCGACGGGTTGTGGGCTTCTTCCGCAGCGAGGGGGAGTTCTTCGATTCCGAGGAACAGCCAAACACCGAATGGAATCGCGAACAGAATTCCCATGAAGCCGTTCGGGAGGAACCAGCTCGAACCAGCAGCAGCCGGGTCGGCGGGGATGTTCCACAGGCTCGACCAGTCGATCTGACCCGACGCGAGAACCACAACCGCGAACAGCACGATGATGGCGAGCGAGATGATCGACACGATGATCGAGAAGCGGAACGAGATTGCCGAACCGAGCGAGTTGAGACCGACGAACACCGCGTACAACACGATGTACCAGATCCACATGCTTCCGGTCAGATCGAGTCCGAGCAGTTCCGCCGTAACGCCGTTGAGGTAGGCAGCCGAGAAGAAGACAACGACCGCGGTCGTTGCGACATACTCGATTGTTTCGGCGAGGCCGGTGACGAATCCACCCCCGGGGCCCATCGCCTTGCGAGCGAATGAATAAGCACCACCCGTGTGGGGCATCGCGGACGACATTTCACCGATGGCAAACATGAGTCCGTAGTACATGACAACGAGAATGACGAAAGCGACGAGTAGTCCACCGAAACCGCCGGCGGCGACCCCGAAGTTCCAACCCGAGAAGTCACCCGAGATGACCGCGGCGATCGCGAGACCCCAGAGGCCCCACACACCGGCGGATCGAGTTAGCTGTCGCTTCTCGAAATAGTCCTTGCTTTGCTCGGAGTACGAGACACCCGAGACTTTTAATTTGTCAGACATACGACGTTGTAGTCCTTTCCCGTCGCGGGAACTTTCGCACCCACGACATTGTGTTGGCTAGGTATCTGTGAGCATAGACCCGATAGCGTTCGAAAATCCAACCTTTAGCGGAAACTTTTCGGAAACTTTTTGCGAATTGTGTAGCCGCTCGTTCGATTTTTAGACCGTGTACGTGGCACTATGTTGACAGAGAGCACCTCAGTGGTGTTTTCTAAAGGTTAGAAATCCGACCTCAACGAAGAGGAATCAGAAACATGGCACAACGCACCGGCATGCTCACCGTCCCCGAACTTCAGAAGATGGTGGATTCGGGTGAGATAGACACCGTCATCATCTCGTTCACCGACATCCAGGGCCGACTCGTCGGCAAGCGAATGTCGGCGCGGTTGTTCGTCGAAGACACGATGGAACACGGGGCGGAGTGCTGTAACTATTTGCTCGCCGTCGATGTTGAAAACAACACCGTCCCGGGCTACGAGTTTTCGTCCTGGGAAAAGGGCTACAACGACATGGCGATGATTCCCGTTATGTCGACCCTGAGACTCGTCCCGTGGATTCCGCACACCGCGATGGTCATGGCGGACCTGCACACGACGGACCACGAGCCCGTCGCCATCGCACCGCGATCGCTTCTCCAATCTCAGATTGACCGCCTCGCAAAGATGGATCTGGTTCCGTATGTCGGAACCGAACTGGAATTCCTCGTGTTCGACGATTCCTTCCGCGACGCGTGGGCGAAAGGGTATGACAACCTGCGCCCGACCACCGACTACAACGTTGACTACGACCTGCTGGCCAGCAACCGCGTCGAGCCCTTGTTGCACGACATTCGCGTGAGTATGGACAAAGCGGGGATGTACTGCGAAGGCGTGAAGGGCGAATGCAACCTGGGACAGCAAGAGATTGCGTTCCGATACGACACCGCGATGGTGACCTGTGACAACCACTCGGTGTACAAGAGCGGCGCCAAGATGATCGCCGACAATCACGGCAAGTCGCTGACCTTCATGGCCAAGTTCAACGAGCGCGAAGGCAACTCGTGCCACATCCACATCTCGTTTCGCGACTCGAAAGGTCACCCGGTCTTTGCCGACAAGGCGGCGGACAACGGAATGTCGGACATGTTCCGCCACTTCCTCGCCGGACAGATTGCGCTCATGCGCGAATTCACTTTGCTGTTCGCCCCGAATATCAATTCGTACAAGCGATTCGCGGAGGGATCGTTTGCACCGACGGCAATCGCCTGGGGCCACGACAACCGCACCCTCGCGCTTCGCGTCGTCGGCAAAGGACTGGGCATGCGCGTCGAGCACCGGGTTCCGGGCGGCGACGTCAACCAGTACCTTGCCGTTGCCGGTTTGATCGCGGCGGGGATTCACGGAATCGAAAACAAGTTGGAACTTGAGGACATGACCCGCGGAAACGGATACGAAGCGGACAAGCCTCACGTCCCCACGACTCTTCGCGAAGCGGCCGACCTGTTCGAAAACAGTGCTGCGGCGCATTCGATTTTCGGTGAAGAAACCGTCATGCACCTTGTCAACGCCGCCCGCATCGAAATTCGTGCCTTCGACAGCGCCATCACGGACTGGGAGCGTGTTCGCGGTTTTGAGCGCCTCTAACCGGCCCGTCATCGGCATCACCACCTACCGTCAACAAGCAAAGACGGGGGTGTGGGATGTCGATGCGGCGTTCCTGCACTCGGGGTACATCGAGAGCGTCACCCGAGCGGGTGGAATTGCGGTTCTCTTGCCGCCCCAACCCGCCTCGGCCGAAGTCGTCGACCGCGTTCTCGATGGCGTCGACGGACTGATTTTCGCGGGTGGACGGGATGTCAACCCCGACCGTTACAACCAAACGCCCGGCGAGCACACCGACCAGCCGGATGTTCGTCGTGACGACTGGGAGTTTGCGCTGGTCGCCACCGCTCTCGCGCGACAACTACCCATCCTCTTTATTTGTCGCGGAGCGCAGGTTCTCAATGTGCATCGCGGCGGGACACTCATTCAGCACCTACCCGACGTTGTCGGTTCCGACGACTACCAGCGCGGAAACGCCCAATTCACCGACATGGAGATGGCCGTGGAGTCCGGGTCAGTGCTCGAGTCAATCGTCGGATCGACCGTGAGCGGTCATGTTTATCACCATCAAGCCATTGACGCTGTCGGTAAGGGACTCACGGTCACGGCCCGCAGCGCGGATGCCGTGGTCGAGGCGCTCGAAATCGACGACTATCCGTTTGGAGTCGCCATCCAGTGGCACCCCGAAGTGACGTCGGAGAAAGACGGACGATTGTTTGACGCACTTATCACCGCCGCACGCACCCCAAGGAGCAACTCGTGAGTTACACCATCATCAATCCCGCCACCGGTGAGGACATGGAGACCGTTGAACACCTGTCGGTCGAGGAAACAGACGATGCGATTGAACGCGCGCGCGTGGCACAGAAGTCGTGGGCGGCGCTCGCTCCGGTCGAACGCGCCGAGGCGCTTCGGGCATTCGCACGAGCCGTCGAGGGGGATATTGAACACCTCGCACAACTCGAAGTACGTAACTCGGGCCACCCCGTTGGCCAGGCGCGGTGGGAGGCCACCCACGTGCGGAACGTCCTCGATTATTATTCCGCGGCCCCCGAACGCATGCTCGGAAAGCAGATTCCCGTTGCTGGTGGTATCGACATCACCTTCCACGAGCCGCTCGGTGTGGTCGGCGTCATCACGCCGTGGAATTTCCCGATGACAATCGCGTCGTGGGGTTTTGTGCCGGCGCTCGCCGCGGGAAACGCCGTCGTTCTCAAACCCGCCGAATGGACACCGCTGACGAGCCTTCGTCTGGCGGAACTCGGCATGACGGCCGGTCTGCCTGACGGTTTATTCCAGGTGCTTGCGGGCAAGGGCAGCGTGGTCGGGGAACGGTTCATAACCAACCCCGATGTTCGCAAAATCGTGTTCACCGGCTCGACCGAGGTGGGAAAGACCGTGATGCGTGGAGCGGCAGACCAGATCAAGCGCGTCACGCTCGAACTCGGGGGCAAGAGTGCCAATATCGTGTTCGCCGACGCCGACGTCGACAAGGCCGCGGCGACCGCCCCCTATTCCGTGTTTGAAAACGCGGGGCAGGACTGCTGTGCGCGCAGCCGAATTCTGGTGCAGAAATCGGTGCTGGACGAGTTCATGGAAAAGTTCGAATCAGCCGTGAAGAACGTCGTGGTGGGCGACCCGACGAAGGAGGCGACGGAAGTCGGCCCTCTCGTGCACGCAAAACACCTCGAATCGGTCAGCGCCTACCTCGACAAGGCCGATATTGCCTTCCGGGGTAGCGCCCCGGAGGGTCCCGGGAACTGGTTCGCGCCGACAGTCGCTCTGTCGCGGGGGCTCGACGACCCGTGCATGACGGACGAGATTTTCGGCCCGATAGTCACCGTTCATGCCTTCGAGGACGAAGCCGACGCGATTGAAATTTCCAACGCGACCGAATTTGGACTCTCGGGTTCGATTTGGACTCGCGATGTGGGACGGGCGATTCGCGTTTCCCGGGCGGTCGAGAGCGGCAACCTTTCGGTCAATTCACATTCCTCCGTTCGCTACAACACCCCGTTCGGCGGGTTCAAGCAATCCGGCCTCGGGCGGGAACTTGGCCCAGACGCACCGCTTCACTTCACCGAAGAAAAAAACGTATTCATCCCCGCGGACTAGTCCCAGAAAGGAACACACAATGTCCATTGAAAAAATCGATCTCACCCAACGCCTCAACGGCAAAGTCGCGGTTATCACCGGTGGCGCGAGCGGAATCGGTCTCGCGACGGCGACGCGCATGCGTGCCGAGGGAGCCACCATCATTATTGGCGACATGGACCCGACGACGGGCGCTGCGGCGGCCGCGGAACTCGAGGGCACGTTCATTCAGGTGAATGTTGCCGACGAGGACCAGGTCAATCACTTGTTTGACGAAACCGTTCGGCTGCACGGTCGCGTTGACATCGCCTTTAACAACGCTGGCATTTCGCC
>JANRET010000016.1:0-1275 GCA_030725885.1 Microbacteriaceae bacterium
TGCGCGACTTTGCCGATGACGACCGCCAGTTCACCTTCGTGCACGATTCGCCCCTCGACGGGCGGCAACACGATCGCGTCACCCGGGCCAATGATGGTGGTCGGTGGCTTGAAAAAAATCAACGGTGTTTGGGGGCCATCGTGGTGCATCTCGGCGGCGTGTTCGGCGAAGTTCATCCCCACACACACAATCTTCGACGGGGAAACCGGAGCGAGCGGTGCGATATCCGCGAACGGAACGGAGTCGTTCGTTCGGTGGATTCCGTCGTGGATCGGGTCACCCTCGACGAGCACCACGGTGTCGCCCTCGATCAGACCGTAACGCGACTCACCGTCGTGCTGAAATCGGACAACCTTCATTTGACGAGCCTAGTCCCGCAGACCGTTATTCATTCTGTTTCTTGAGGCGTGACGCTGCTCGCTGGCGAGCGTTCTGCTCGAGTTCAACCTTGCGAATACGAACCTTCGCGGGTGTCACCTCGACACACTCGTCTTCGCGCGCAAACTCGAGACACTCTTCAAGCGTCATGTCACGGGGCGGAGTCATCTTCTCGAGGATTTCCGAGGTCGAGGAGCGAATGTTGTTGAGCTGCTTTTCCTTGGTCACATTGACGTCCATGTCGTCCGCGCGTGCGTTTTCGCCCACAACCATGCCTTCGTATACCTCGTCACCGGGCTGCACAAAGAACGCCATACGCTCTTGCAACGCCATCATCGCGAATGGTGTCGCGACACCCTGACGGTCCGACACAATCGAACCGTTCTGACGGGTAACAATCTGGCCTGCCCACGGACCGTATCCGTGCGCGATGGCATTAGCAATACCGGTACCGCGCGAAATCGTGAGGAATTCGGTGCGGAAACCGATGAGTCCGCGTGACGGAACAATGAATTCCATCCGGACCCAGCCCGTACCGTGGTTTGTCATGCCCTCCATCCGCCCCTTGCGGGCGGCGAGGAGTTGGGTGATTGCGCCGAGGTATTCCTCGGGTGCGTCGACGGTGAGGTGTTCAAACGGCTCGTGTGTCGCGCCGTTGACCTTCTTGGTCACAACCTGCGGCTTTCCGACCGTCAACTCAAACCCTTCGCGGCGCATGTTTTCCACCAGAATCGCCAACGCGAGTTCACCTCGGCCTTGGATCTCCCATGCGTCCGGGCGACCGATGTCGACCAGACGCACCGAGACGTTTCCGATGAGTTCGCGGTCGAGACGGTCCTTCACCATGCGCCCGGTGAGTTTGTGACCTTTCACCTTGCCGACCAACGGCGACGTGTT
>JANRET010000016.1:1285-2142 GCA_030725885.1 Microbacteriaceae bacterium
TGCCAATGGTCATCGAGATGGCGGGGTCGTCGACCGTGATGACGGGAAGCGCACGGGGGTCGTTCATGTCCGCGATGGTCTCACCAATAGTGATGTTTTCAATTCCGGCGACCGCGACGATGTCACCGGCTGACGCGGACTCGGTGGGTACACGCTCGAGCGCTTTAGTTCTGAGCAGCTCGGTGACACGCACGTTCTCGACGGTCCCATCGTGCTTCATCCACGCGACAGTCTGACCCTTTTTGATTTCGCCGTTGAAGATGCGGAGCAGTGCGATTCGGCCAAGGAAGGGCGAGGCGTCGAGGTTGGTGACGTGAGCCTGCAACGGGTGATCCGTGTCGTACGACGGTGCCGGGATGTGTTTGAGTATCGCGTCGAACAGGGGTTCGAGGTCGTCGTTGTCGGGCAGGTCGCCGTCGTTGGGACGGTTCCACGAGGCGGCACCGTTTCGACCCGATGCGTACACAATCGGCAAATCGAGGATTCCGTCGAGGTCCAAATCGGGGACATCGTCGTGGAGGTCCGAGGCGAGGCCCAACAGAAGGTCCTGAGACTCGTGCACTACCTCGTCGATTCGAGCGTCAGGACGATCGGTCTTGTTGACGAGCAGGATGACGGGGAGTTTCGCTTCGAGCGCCTTACGCAACACGAAACGCGTCTGCGGAAGAGGCCCCTCGCTCGCGTCAACGAGGAGGACGACACCGTCGACCATGGACAGTCCGCGCTCAACCTCGCCGCCGAAGTCGGCGTGGCCCGGGGTGTCAATCACGTTGATCGTGATGGGTCCGTCTGTCGCGTGCTTTCCCGAATACGACACCGCGGTGTTCTTCGCAAGAATCGTGATGCCCTTTTCGCGC
>JANRET010000017.1:0-2728 GCA_030725885.1 Microbacteriaceae bacterium
CGTCTGGATGGCGGAAGCATCGCTCAGGGCGCGCGAATTTCGCCCCACTTTGATTCCATGCTGGCTAAAATGACCACCCGCGGGCGCGACTTCTCCACCGCCGTCGCCCGAGCCCGGCGCGGGCTGGCAGAGTTCCGCATTCGCGGCGTCACGACAAACATCGCATTTCTCCAAGCCCTCCTAGAAGAGCCTGCTTTTATTGCAGGGGATCTGTCCACGTCGTTTATCGACGAACGCCCTCACCTCGTTCACGCGCGAGCGAGCCAAGACCGCGGCACAAAGATCCTCACGTATCTCGCCGAAGTGACGGTGAACCGGCCCCATGGCGACGGGCAAGGAATTATCTCGCCATCGATCAAACTTCCGGATGTGGACATCTCGACCGCCGCGCCAGCCGGTTCGCGCGATCGACTACTACGGTTGGGTCCATTGGAATTTGCCGCGGATCTCCGGGCGCAGGTTGCGCTGGGAGTAACAGACACAACGTTCCGCGATGCACACCAGAGTCTGCTCGCGACGCGGGTTCGTACACGCGACTTGACGGCGGTTATGCCTCATGTAGCCCGGCTCACGCCCGAATTGTTCTCGGTTGAAGCGTGGGGTGGCGCCACCTATGACGTTGCTCTTCGTTTTCTCGGTGAGGACCCGTGGGATCGACTCGGCGAGATGCGCGACGCGTTACCCAACATCGCCATTCAAGCACTCCTGCGCGGCCGGAACACCGTCGGTTACACGCCCTCCCCGACTGCGGTGACGCAGGCGTTCGTCGCCGAGGCGACGTCCACCGGGGTCGATATCTTTCGAATTTTCGACGCCCTCAATGACGTTTCGCAGATGCGCCCCGCGATTGACGCTGTCCTCGAGACCAACACCGCGGTCGCGGAAGTCGCGCTGTGCTACACGGGAGACCTCCTCGATCCCGACGAGGATATTTACACACTCGATTATTATCTTCGGCTCGCCGAGCAGATAGTGAACGCCGGTGCACACATCATCGCGGTGAAGGACATGGCGGGGCTTCTCAAAGCAGGGGCGGCGACAACGCTCATCACGGCGTTGCGATCGCGCTTTGACCTACCCGTTCACGTTCACACACACGACACCGCGGGTGGTCAACTCGCGACCATCCTCGCCGCCAGCAACGCCGGAGCGGATGCTGTTGATGTGGCGAGCGCGCCAATGGCAGGAACCACGAGCCAACCGAGTGCTTCGGCGTTGGTCGCTGCCGTCGCCCACACGGAACGTGACACCGGACTCTCGCTCGATGCGGTGAGTTCTTTGGAGCCCTACTGGGAAGCGGTGCGGAACATGTACCGACCGTTCGAATCTGGACTGCCCGGCCCAACTGGTCGGGTTTACCATCACGAGATTCCGGGAGGGCAACTGTCCAACCTTCGACAGCAAGCGATTGCGCTGGGTCTCGGCGACCGGTTCGAGAAGGTCGAAGACTGGTACGCCGAGGCCAACAGAATCCTCGGTCGACCGACGAAAGTGACGCCGTCATCGAAAGTAGTGGGGGACCTCGCACTTCAATTGGCGGCGGCGGGGGCCGACCCGGTGGATTTTGAAAAACATCCCGACCGATTCGACATTCCTGATTCCGTGATTGGCTTTTTGTCCGGCGAGCTGGGCGAACTTCCCGGGGGCTGGCCCGAACCGTTCCGCACGAAAGCTCTCAAAGGGCGGGTGTACACCCCGGTCAAAGAATTTCTCGACGAGGCGGACTTGGCCGCGTTGCACGCGGACACGGCGGTGCGGCGCGAGACGCTCAATCGCCTCCTCTTCCCCGGACCCACGGAACAGTTCCACCGAGACCGCGAATCGTATGGGGACGTCAGCATACTCGAGACCCACGATTACCTCTACGGGCTCAAACTTGGCCACGAGCACGTCATTGATCTGCGCAAAGGTGTGAGCCTCTTCGTCACATTGGAAGCCGTCAGTGAACCCGACGATAAGGGGCTTCGAACGGTCATGGCTACGCTCAATGGGCAAATGCGACCCCTCATGATTCGGGACACGAGTATTCACGTCACGGTGGCGACAGCGCTGAAAGCCGACAGGTCAAACCCCCTGCACATCGGAGCGCCGTTCCTGGGGGTCGTGACCCTCCAGGTTGAGGTGGGGGATGTGATTCCGCCCGGTGGAACTATCGCGACAATCGAGGCGATGAAAATGGAAGCGTCGATTACCTCCGCGGATGGGGGGACGGTCGCCCGTCTCGCGATCCCGCAGACTCAGCAGGTTGAACTGGGTGACCTGCTCGTGGTGCTGTCGTAGCCCCAAACTCTGTCGTGCTTGTCGGTTAGACTGGTGAAACACGAGAGAATAGAAGTGAGGATTCATTGTGGTTGAACGCAAGCGACCTACCATCGCAGGGAAAACAAAAGAGGAAGCTAGCGCACCCATTGTTGACGACGCAGCCGCAATACCGGATGCGGTGATCGATGGAGTTTCCATTGACGTCCCGGTTTCTGCGGAAAGTTCCCTGCTGATTTCGGCGACAACAGACCCCGAAGCAATGTATTCGCGGCGTCACACCGGTGTGTCCGGCACGCCCGAGCCCTCCTCGATGTTGACCGATGACCGCCTGCTTGATGTCAAAGAAAAACAAGAGGCACCGGTTGGCTGGTTTCAGCGCGCGATATATGAATTGACCTTTCACACCGTGAATTTGGGGGATTCGCGCCGAGCCCGCGCGCGCAAGTTATTGATTGCTCGAATCACG
>JANRET010000017.1:2738-3704 GCA_030725885.1 Microbacteriaceae bacterium
ATCACGACTCCGTTTAACGGGGACACCCGATACGTCCCGATTCTGACCCGAAAGGGTGGCGTGGGAAAGACCACCACGACCACGCTCCTCGGTATGGCGCTTGCACAACATCGCGAAGATCGCGTAATCGCGATCGATGCCAACCCGGATCGTGGAACCCTGGCCGAACGTATCCCGCGAGAAACCAAAAACACGATTCGAAGCGTCGTGCAGAAAGCGCCGTCGATAGGTTCCTTCACGGATTTCACCGAATTTGTCAGTCGTGACGTGACGCGACTTCACGTGTTGGCGTCCGATCCGGACCCCACGCTCGCCGAGGCATTCGACGAATATGACTACAACGTGGTAGCCGATGTGGCGTCCCGTTATTATTCCTTGATTCTCACAGACTGCGGTACCGGAATCGTTCACTCGGTAATGAAGCCCATCCTGTCGCGCGCCAACTCTCTCGTTATTGTCTCGGGCGGCTCGATTGATGAAGCTCGACTGGCTTCGGAAACGTTGTCGTGGCTGGAGTCCAACGGGTACGCCGATGTTGTTCGAAACTCGGTTGTCGCGTTGAACACGGCAACCCAGGGAACAATGCTCGTAAAACTGGACGAAATCGAAAATCACTTCCGCTCGCGAGTTCGCGAAGTCGTTCGAATTCCCTACGACGCCCACATCGCGGCGGGTTCGGTCATTACGTGGTCCAAACTCAACAAGATCACGCGCGATGCCGCCGAGCTGTTGGCGGCGCTCGTTGTTGAGGGAATGCCGCCAACCGAGTAATGGCGGTTCGTGAGATTCGCCTATTCGGCGACCCTATCTTGCGCAGTGCCACAGACCCCATTGTTCGGTTTGATTCAGCTACCATGTCCCTGGTCACGGACCTGCTCGACACCGTCGCAGTTGCGGGACGAGCCGGCGTCGCGGCCAATCAGATTGGGGTCGGGCTTCGAGCCTTTAGTTTCAACGTTGACGGTC
>JANRET010000017.1:3714-10988 GCA_030725885.1 Microbacteriaceae bacterium
GTGCTGACCGACGAAGGTTGTCTCTCGGTACCGGGATTCACCTACCCTCGACAGCGTTACCCGTGGGCGCGTGTGAGTGGTGTAGACGTTAACGGTGAGCCAGTCGTGATTGAGGGGGATGGGTTACTCGCCCAAGCGATTCAACACGAAGTGGATCATCTTGATGGTTCGCTCTACATCGAAGGACTCGACCCCGGCACGAAACGTCTGGCCATGCGCGAAATTCGCACGGCAGAATGGTTCCGTAACTAGCCGACCACCGAAATCCCGGACGTGTCCGGGCTACCGTCATAGAGATTCTCAATTTCCTGAGAAAAGTCCGCCATAATCACGTGCCGCTTGATGCTCATCTTGGGCGTCAGGTGTCCGCTTGCTTCGGTGAACTCGGTCGGAAGAATGTCGAACTTGCGGATCGACTCCGCCCGCGACACCTTTGTGTTTGCCCGATCAATGGCGGTTTGGACCTCGGCAATTATTGCCGGGTTGGTCGACGCGTCCTCAAGCGTCATCGAGGAATCCATCTTGTTGTTTCGCAACCACGGCTCTAACATCTCGGAATCGAGTGTGACGAGAGCGGCGATGAACGGTTTCTGATCGCCGACGACAACGACCTGACCGATGAGGGGGTTCGCGCGAATCGGATCTTCGAGGACAGCGGGCGCAACGTTTTTTCCGCCCGCGGTGACGATAATTTCTTTTTTACGACCCGTGATCCACAAATAGCCGTCGTCATCGAGTGCCCCGATATCACCAGTCTTGTACCACTCACCGTCGAACGATTCAGCGGTCGCTTTTTTGTTGTTCCAGTAACCAGCGAACACATTGACGCCCTTGACGTGTACCTCGCCGTCCGACGCGATTCGGACCGCGATTCCCGGAAGCACCGGTCCGACACTGCCAATCTTGAACTTCTGCGGGACGTTGATGGTGACCGGAGCGGTGGTTTCGGTGAGGCCATAGCCTTCGAGGATTTTCATTCCCAGTGCGCGGTAGAAGTGCCCGAGGCGCAATCCGAGGGGAGCTGAGCCACTGACCGCGTAAATTACCCGTCCACCCATCGCCGCCCGAAGTTTGGAGAGCACGAGTTTGTCGAGTGCCGCAAACTTGATTCGAAGGCCAAGTGATACGTGCCCAGCATCGAGCGCTTTGGAGTAGGCGATTGCGGTTGACGTCGCGAGACGGAAGATTGCACCTTTTCCTCCTGCCTCTGCTCGTTGTTCAGAGGCGTTGTACACCTTTTCGAAAACTCGCGGGACCGCGAGCAAGAATGTGGGTTTAAAGCTTTGAAGCGACGGTAAGAGAAGTTTGGTGTCGGATTGATGCCCAACGCGAACCCCGGTATGAACGGCCATCAAACTCACGACTCGAGCAAAGATGTGTGCCGCGGTGATGAACAACAGCGTCGATGCTTCGGTGTTGACGACGATGCTCATTTCCTTGGAGGCGTTTCGGATGGTATCGACGAAGTTTGCGTGCGTGATGATGCACCCTTTTGGCGAACCGGTAGACCCCGAGGTGTAGAGCAACGTGGCAACGTCGGTTCCCTTGGCGAGGTTCCGCCGCCGGTCAATTTCTTTATCCGTGACTTTTGACCCGGATTTTTCCAGCTTGTCCAAATCGCCGAGGTCGAGACGCCACAGCGTTCCGACGGCGGGCACGTCTGCGCTGATTTCATCGAAGCGGGCGAACATCTCGGCCGTCTCGAGGATGAGTGCGGTGGCACCCGAGTCCTTCAAGATGTACGCAATTTGACTGGGTGACGAGGTCTCGTAAACGGGGACAAGAATTGCGCCGGCGTACGCTACGGCGAAATCGAGGAGAGTCCACTCGTATCGGACTTTGCACATGATTCCGATTTTGCCGCCAGGCTTGACGCCAGCCGCAGCGAAGCCTTTCGCCAACGCAATCACACGGGCGTGGAATTGTGAGGTGGTGACAGGGTCCCACCCGCCGTCTGTGCGCGGTATCGAAAACAGGGGGTGATTAGGCGTCTCGCGGAAGCGTTCTTCGAGCAAATCACTGACCGTTGCCGTCGGGTCATGCGGGACAATCGCGTTCATGCTGGTTTCGTTCACAGTCTTCCTTTGCCGTCAGATATTTTGACGAGTCTATTGACTTCACCGCGGTAAACCAACAGTTAACTTCACTCACGTCCGATGGCTAGGCTGAAGCCGTGTTCTATTGGCTTGTCAAAAACCTCATCCTCGGCCCGCTCTTGCTGCGGGTCTTTCGGCCGTGGGTAAAAGGCCTTGACAATGTGCCCGCGACGGGCGCGGCAATCCTCGCCAGCAACCACCTGTCCTTCATCGACTCGGTCTTCCTTCCGCTTGTCCTCAAGCGTCCAGTGGTGTTCCTGGCCAAATCCGAATATTTCACGGGGAGGGGACTCAAAGGGCGATTTGTTCGGTGGTTCTTCACCGCATCCGGACAGTTGCCCATCGACCGTTCGGGTGGCAAGGCCAGTGAGGATGCGTTGAACACAGGAATCGCTGTTCTCTCAACCGGAAAACTTTTGGGAATCTACCCTGAGGGAACTCGAAGCCCTGATGGGAAAATGTATCGAGGGCGAACCGGCATCGCACGGATGGCACTGGAGGCGGGAGTGCCCGTGATTCCCGTCGCAATGATCGATACCGAGAAGGTCATGCCGATTGGGGCGCGAATGCCGAAGGTTCAACGCATTGGGGTCGTGTTCGGTCAGCCACTCGAGTTTTCGCGTTTCGAGGGATACGAAAACGATCGATTCGTCCTGCGTGCAATCACCGACGAAATCATGCACGAACTTCTGGGATTGTCCGGTCAGGAATACGTGGACCAGTACGCCAGCAGCCGGCGACCTCGTGCCGCACCGCCGTCGAAATCGGTAGGCTGATACTTCCGATGACAAAAGGACGAGTGTGACCGAGTCGAACGTTACCGTGCCCCCAGGGGTTCTCGATGGTCGTGATGCGTGGCGCGATTTGCCCATCAAACAGCAACCACAATGGGGCGACGCCGAGGCGGTGTCGCGTGTCAACGCGGAACTCTCGAAACTTCCGCCGCTGGTTTTCGCTGGTGAAGTGGACCAACTAACTGAGCGGCTTGCACGCGTTGCTGCGGGAAAAGCGTTTTTGCTACAGGGCGGTGATTGCGCCGAAACCTTCGATGGCGCAACGGCCGATCGAATCCGCAATCGAGTCAAAACCATTCTCCAAATGGCCGTGGTGCTCACGTACGGCGCAGCGATGCCGATCGTCAAGATGGGTCGGATGGCGGGACAGTTCGCGAAGCCGCGTTCCAGCGACGTAGAAACGCGTGACGGCATCACATTGCCGGCCTATCGGGGCGACATCGTGAACGGCTATGAGTTCACCGCCGAATCGCGGCAGGCGGATCCCAACCGCATACTTCAGGGGTATCACACGGCGGCGTCGACGCTCAATCTGATTCGGGCATTCACGCAGGGTGGTTTCGCCGACCTGCGCGAGGTCCACTCGTGGAACCGAGGATTCGCGGAGAACCCCGCCAACAAGCGTTACGAAACGGTCGCCAAAGAGATTGATCGGGCCATTAAGTTTATGGCCGCGGCGGGAGCCGACTTCGATTCCCTCAAACGCGTCGAATTCTATTCCTCGCACGAGGGTCTTCTGATGGATTATGAGCGCCCGATGACGCGCATTGACTCGCGCACGGGCAACCCCTACAACACCTCGGCACACTTTGTTTGGATCGGTGAGCGGACGCGCGACCTCGACGGTGCGCACATCGACTTTTTCTCCCGCATTTCCAACCCCATCGGGATCAAACTCGGTCCATCGACAACTCCGGACATGGTGCATCGCCTCATCGATATTCTCGACCCGCAGCGAACGCCCGGTCGATTGACATTCATTACTCGCATGGGGTCCGGAGTTATCCGAGATGCATTGCCACCTCTTCTCGACGCCGTCAAAGAAAGCGAAGCTCTGCCTGTGTGGGTTTCGGACCCGATGCACGGGAACGGAATCACTACTCCGAACGGTTACAAGACGCGGCGTTTCGACGACGTAGTTGACGAAGTGAAAGGTTTCTTCGAGGCGCACCGACAGATCGGCACTTTCCCCGGCGGAATCCACGTCGAGTTGACCGGAGATGATGTCACGGAATGTCTGGGCGGTTCCGAAATGATTGACGAAGCGACGCTTGCGTCACGATACGAATCGCTGTGCGACCCGCGCCTCAACCACAAGCAGTCGCTGGAACTAGCGTTTCTGGTGGCGGAAGAACTCGCCGCACGCGACGTGACATGACCCCCGCGCTCGTCTCGGGCATGTTTCTCGGACTCTCGCTCATCGTGGCGATTGGAGCACAAAACGCATTTGTCCTTCGTCAGGGGCTCACGGGTAAATTCGTCTTTCCTGTTGCGCTCGTTTCCGCACTCCTCGACGCGGCACTTATAACCCTGGGCGTTGCGGGATTGGGTGCACTTCTGGAATCAGTTCCCTTCCTGTTGGGACTAGTCCGGTGGCTGGGCGCGGGCTACCTCGTCTGGTTTGGCATCACCTCACTACGCCGAGCCCGTTCCGGCCAGTCCATGGATGTTTCGGGTAGCGGCACCGGGACGCTCGCCGCGGCGCTGATATCGGCGGCAACCTTTTCACTCCTCAATCCCCATGTCTATCTCGATACGGTGGTCTTTCTGGGTGCGCTCGCCGCACAATTCGGCGACAACCGTTGGTGGTTCGCGGTCGGTGCGTCGATTGCGAGTTTCGTCTGGTTCTTCAGCCTGGCGTATGGTGCTAAAGCGCTGTCACGATTTGTCACCCAGCCGCGCTTCTGGCGAATACTCGACACCGTAATCGCTTTTTTTATGTTCGCGTTGGCCATTGGGCTCGTGTTTGTCCCCATCGGCGACTGACTAAATAAGTCCCCTCAACGTCACGGTTGAACCTTTCGGAACCATGGTTCCTTCATTCGGATCGGTCGAGCCGGCTTCAGCCCAACTCTGAGCCCAGTGTCGTTTCGGGATTTCGGTGACCACCGTCACGGTGAACCCCAGTTCTTCGAGTGCCGCTTGAGCCGCGGCGATCGTGAGCCCGGACACCGCCGGCACCGCAACGAGTTCCGGACCCTTCGAAATCACAAGCGAGACGGAACCGCCGGGACGAATTACCCCGCTGGACGAGGACACGGAAATGACACGTCCTGCGGCAATCGAAGCAGAAAATTCCTCGACGGATTTTCCCTTGACCGTGAGGTCGACGGTTGCCAGTGTTGCGGTGGCCTGTTCGATCGTCATTCCTTTGACGCTCGGGATTGTTCCGACGGACTCGGTGACAATCACTGACTCCCCGGCGTACACCGTGTCGCCGGCCGCAATCGGTGAGCCATCGACGGTCGTCACCGCGATCACGGTGCCAGCGCTTATCGACTTGTGGAACTCTTTGGCGGTGTCCACTACCGAGATTCCGAGTTTTGCGAGTTGTGACGAAAAATCCACTGTCGTGATTCCATCGAAATTGGGGAACGCGATGGGTTCTGGTCCAAGTGAAACGACGAGGTGAACCTCCGTGCCCTTGGGCATTCCCGCCGTGATCTCGGGTGACGTCGTGATGACGAGCCCTTCGGTTATCTCGGTGTTGTACTCCTCGGAGTTGGGTGGCACAACGACAAATCCTGCCGTCGTAAGAGCAGCGGTAGCGGCGTCTTCGGTCATACCCAACACCGTGGCACTCGCTGTGACGGCTCCCGGGCCGTAGAGGAACCACCACGTCGACCCGCCCCCGCCCAGGAGAACGAGAACGGTCACGAGAATCGTTGCGATTCGAAGGCCCCGCCGGGGCCTAAGGGGGGACATCGAATGGTCGACGGAGTCTCGTGCGCCGGGCGAGCGATCGGGCTGCAACCGAGGTAGCGTCTGCTGCGTTTCCCGCTCGTCTTCAATGCTTTCCGGCGCACGCGCAGTGTCGATGACCGTGGTGGGAGCATCCGTCACGGACTCGGGGCGCTTGAGCGCCTGGGTCAGCGCGTCCAGCATCGTTCGCGCGTCGCGGGGGCGATCTGTCGGTTCTTTTTGAGTGGCCCACTGAATAACGTCGTCAACCGCGCGGCTTACGGTGGGGTTGAGTTCCGCGGCAAAAGGCATCGGTTCCTGTGCGTGTTGGACGGCAACTTGCATGGGCGTATCACCGATAAACGGTTGTCGTCCCGTGAGCATTTCGTACAGCATGATGCCAACCGAATATAAATCGCTGCGATTGTCGGCCGACGTCCGCGTCAGAAGTTCGGGGGCGATGTACGCCACAGTTCCCATCAACGATTTGCCCGTATCGGTCGCGTTGTTGACCGGCCGGGCGAGACCGAAGTCACCAATCTTGATTCGTCCGTCATTGACGAGTATTACATTTTCTGGTTTGACATCTCGGTGCAAAATTCCTTCTCGGTGTGCGACAGACAGTCCGTGCAGAACTGCAGTGGCGATGTCGAGAGATTGTTCGACTGTCAAAGTTCCGAAATCATTGAGAAGATCTCGCAACGTCATTCCAGGCAGGTATTCCATAACCAAATACAGAGTGTCGTCTACGTGGCCTTGATCGAAGACGGACATGATGTTGGGGTGGGCGAGCCGTGCGGTGTGACGTGCTTCACGTATAAAACGAGCCGCATAATCAGTGTCATCGGCGAGGTGGTCGTGCATGATTTTGATCGCGACGAGTCGCTCGAGCCGGATGTCCTGAGCGAGATAGACCTTCGCCATGCCACCACGGGCGATTCGCGATTGGATTCGATACCGATCGTCGAGGACTGTTCCGACCAGTCGGTCGTTCGAGTCGGTCACCATGCGTTCCAGTGTATGTCGGGGAAATACCCCCACCGCGGAGGCGTTCGGAAGTGTCCTAGGTAAGTTCGAAGAACCAGTTCCACGCACTTACTTCCCACTTAGCGTAAGCATCAGGGAAGGCACTTCGTTGAACCGCCTGTGCCGCGTCCGTCAGCGTCATGTGTTGCCAGCGCGAGATGTCAAGCAATCCGGGGTTCGAACCGGGAGTCGGCGAGTTCGGGCCACCGAAAAACGCGCGCGCAGCATATCGAGGATCACGAATTTGGCTGACTGACCCCCAACCTGACGAGGGGCGCTGTTGAAATAGTCCGATTGAATCCCGATCGCCGTAGTCGATGTTTTTCAACTGTGATTCTTGGGCTGCCGTTGCGAGCGCAATGACAATCCCGAAATTTGAGATCCCCATTTCTCGTCCGACCTGGATGATTATTCGCGCGTTCGTAGCCATTTCGGGGGAGAGCGGACTAATGCCGAA
>JANRET010000018.1 GCA_030725885.1 Microbacteriaceae bacterium
GAAGTTTGCGCCGGCTATCGCTGCAGGCAACACGACCGTGCTTAAGCCCTCGGATACGACGCCGTCCTCGACTCTTCTTCTCGCACAGGTCGCACAAGAGTTTTTGCCGAAGGGCGTACTGAACGTCGTCGTCGGTGACCGCACGACGGGTGGGCTGATGACAGCCCACAAGATTCCGCAGATGGTGTCCATCACCGGGTCGGTTCGCGCGGGAATGGAGGTCGCCAAGTCGGCCGCCAACGACGTCAAGAGGGTCCACCTTGAACTCGGAGGCAAGGCGCCCGTTATCGTGTTCGATGACGCCGACATCGCTCGTGCCGTGGAAGGAATCGCCACCGCGGGATTCTTCAACGCCGGGCAGGACTGCACCGCTGCAACCCGCGTGCTCGTTCACGCAAAAGTTCACGACGAATTCGTTGCGGCTATGAAGGAATATGTTGTCGCGAACGTGGCGACGGGAATCCCGACCAACGAGGACATCCTCTACGGTCCCGTCAACAACGTCAACCAGTTCGACCGCGTCATGGGAATCCTCGCGGATCTTCCGAACAATGCGAACATCGAAACCGGTGGAAATCGACAGGGCACGGAAGGCTTCTTTATCGAACCGACGGTGGTCTCGGGACTCAAACAGTCCGATTGGGTCATCCAGAACGAGATTTTCGGCCCCGTCATCACGGTCCAAAAATTCAAGGACGAAGCAGAGGCGCTCACCTGGGCAAACGGCGTCGAGTACGGACTCGCCTCCTCGGTGTGGACCAAGGATCACGGTCGTGCGATGCGTTTCGCCAAGCACCTCGACTTCGGAGCGGTGTGGATCAACACCCACATCCCGATCGTCGCCGAAATGCCTCACGGTGGTTTCAAGCACTCGGGTTACGGCAAAGACCTCTCGATGTACGGCTTCGAGGACTACACGCGCATCAAGCACGTGATGTCCTACATCGGCGAATAACACCGTTCGAGAAGGCGGCGATTCTCCACAGAGTCGTCGCCTTTTCCCTTGCCCTGAAAAGGCGTCTGACAGCGTGGGTGAATGACGCCGCCTCCGTTCCCGTTCATTGGCGTCATCGCTCCGCTGGTGTTGTCCGGTGTTGTGTGGTGGGTGACCGGTTCATCCTTTGCCCTCGTGAGCGCGGTGATTGCCCCCACAATGGTGGTCGCGCACTTTGTCGATGCCCGGCGACGAACGCGACGCGATTTTCGCGAAAACGCAGCCACGCGCGCACGGGAGGACGCCGCACGGCGGGAGGCAGACGTTGCTCGTCGCCTCGCGGACATCGCCGCGGAACAGCGCACCCACCCCTCCATAACAGACATCGCCCGATGCGACGGTTGGATACCACCGCGCGACGGGCGCACTCGTGTCCGAGCCGGGTGTGATTCGGACGGTCGGCCGTGGCTGGTCGACTTGGTTGGTGGCGTCGCGATTGTTGGAGAGGGGCGGGCGGCCGACGCCGTGTGGGAGTCACTCTGTTTCCACGGGACCGCACACCTTGGACCAGCCCGCCTCGAAGACAATCGTGCTGCCTGGTCGGGTGGCGCGCACCTCGTGCGCGGAACCTCGTCACTCGTCGCGGTGACAATCCGATGCGACGGAGATCGGATCTCGTCGGTCGTTCGGCGTGGGTCGCTCCCGGAAAACGGTGATTGGCAGGCGGACGACACACTTCCCGACGTGTTGGTTCCAGCCCGCGCGCGTCTTATTCACGACGTGACCGAACCATTGGCTCTCACCCTCAGTTCGGAAACCCCGCACGCACTGTTCGCTGGGCGAACCGGGTCCGGAAAATCCCACGCTCTTGTCACGACTGTCCGTGACTGGGCATCGCGGTATTCGCCGGCAGAGTTCACATTCATTGGCATCGACTTCAAGGGCGGGGCGACTCTGCGTCAAGTGGAGCGGTTTCCGCATCACCGTGGAACCATCACGGATCTGGACGAGGGTGACGTTCCGCGTGTGTTGCACGCAATCACCGCCGAGATGCGTCGTCGCGAGAACGAACTGCGTCGCCGTGCGGTCCCGTCAATCGACGCTGCTCACGGAATCGCACGACTTGCGATTGTTGTTGACGAGGTTCACGAGTTCCTGCGACAGTTCCCGCAGGCGCATGATGTTCTGGGT
>JANRET010000019.1 GCA_030725885.1 Microbacteriaceae bacterium
GTGTCGCAACATCCGCTGAAAGTGAACAATACCAAGAAAACGCCCGGTCGGAGATTCAAACGGGGGAAGCGTGACACACACCGATGCCGCCATCGCCGGCGTTATTTCACTCCGGCGAATCATCGCGAGTCCCTCCGCCACCGTCGCTTCCGCCGACACAATGATGGGTTCGGTCGACATCAGCCCGCCCGCCGTATTCGGGGCGAAGGCGAGCAGGAACCGCACGTCCTCCGCTTCGTCAGGATCCATCAAGTCAAGAATGTGCTCGGTGCGATCCGAGGGAAGTTGCCCCAACAAATCCGCCGCATCGTCCGGTTCCATGTTGTCCAAAACATCCGCAACGCGTTCGTCATTCATTCCCGCCAGAATTTCAATCTGTTCCGTTTCCGGCATTTCTTCGAGCGCATCGGCGAGCCGTTCGTTGGACAGCTCCTCCGCGACCTCAATTCGGCGTTCGTCCGGCAGGTCCAGGATCGACGCGGCAAGATCCACCGGGTGAAGTTCCGAATAAGCGACAATGAGGTGTTCCGCGCTCTGTGACGACCCCGTTGCACCCGACGGGGTCACCTCGTCCCAACGCGCAAAAACGGTTTGGCCTTTGCCAAACAGGGGAGTCGACTTCGCTCGGCGAAGATACAACTGCGAGACATCCCATTGACCATTCGCGTCACGTTCGATAGCAACATCCTCGATGATGGCGGCAGCGGAACCATCTCGGAAATCCATCGAACGACCGATGAGCTCGGCAAAGAGTCTCACCTCCCCGGCACGTTGCTCGAAACGTCGCATGGTGATGATTCCCGTCGACAGAATCTGGCCGGGGCGAATACTCACGACTCGGTTGATGGACAAAAAAACTCGGCGGCGTCCAGGAATCTCGACCGTCAACCCGACCACAACGGGCGCAGCCTTCGTCCGATAGGACACCACGACATCGCGGACACGACCAACCCGATCGCCTAGTGGGTCAAAGACCGCACACCCAGCGAGTCGGGCGACGTACACGCGTGTTGAGCTCACGTTCACAGCGTACCTTTGGGATGAGAGAATGGCGGAGTGACGACTCCTAACCTTTTTTCTCGGCGAAAAGCTCAGCCCGATATTCCGCGGGGCGATGTCCTGTTGTCGGTGGACACCTATGCCGAAGCCCAGAACACCGTCGACCGACTTGCTCATGCGGACTACGCGATAACCGACATTGCGATCGTCGGACGCGATCTCGTCACCGTCGAGCGGGTGACCGGCCGTCTCACCTATGCCCGCGTGGCGCTTCGCGGTGTCATGAACGGAGCCTGGTTCGGTTTGTTCATGAGCCTCATGTTCAGTGTCTTAAGCGAAACGTCATCGAACACCATCGTTTTACCCGCCGTTGTCGCCATCGGTGCGGGCATCGGCATGTTGATTTCGCTCGCGGTGTACTCACTGCGGCGACGACGTCACGACTTTTCCAGCGTCCAAAAGGTCCTCGCCACCCGATATGAGGTTCTCGTTCCCGCCGGAACCCTCACCGCGGCAAAAAATGCCCTCGCTGAATCACCGAGCGCGTAAGAACTAGGTCGACTCTCCGTCAAACGGTGTCTCGGGATTTGGTGACTTTGGGCGGACTGAGGCGGGACGGAGTGGCGTGGTTGTCGTGGGATTGTCGTTGAGCGCGTCGCGAATGATTCGTCGAGGGTCATATTGCCGGGGGTCCAATTTCTTGAGTTCCGCAATTGAGATGTCGTCGCCCAACTCGTCTTTGAGCCGAGTTTCCGCACCCCGGGCAAGGTCACGCAGGCGGGTGATGAGCCGAGCGAATTGCGCTGCGTAACCAGGGAGGCGATCAGGTCCGACGACGAGTATGGCTATTAACCCAATGAGGAATAGTTTCTCGATGGTGAGCCCGAACGACATGTGCCCAGAATAACGCGGAAAACCCTTAGAGTTTAAATACGGTGAGGGAAGGGGTCCGAATGCTGGATGCAGGACTGATGTTGGCATGGACCGAGAGCTATGTGACAGAGCCCGCCGGGATTCGCGCGGCACGAACCGCATCCCTCGAACACGGCGTCGAACCCGTCACCCCGGCCATGGGATCTTTTCT
>JANRET010000020.1 GCA_030725885.1 Microbacteriaceae bacterium
GTTCTAGGCCGCGAGGTACTCGCTCCACGCCGGGACGTCGCGATCGATGCCGCGAACCAACCAGGCTGTCCCGTGCGGCTGTCGCGGTTGAGAATTGAGCCTCCAGCCAAGTTCCCGCAGTGTGCGATCGGCTTTCTGGTTGTTGCACCGAACACAACAGGCAACCAAGTTTTCCCAACTGTCGGACCCGCCGCGCGATTTGGGTTGAACATGGTCGATGGTGTTCGCGGTGTTGCCGCAATAGGCACAACGATTGTTGTCTCGGCGCAAAACCCCGCGCCGCGTGAGAGGCACACCTTTCGTCATCGGCACGCGAACGTAGCGGCTGAGGATAATTACACTCGGCCGGTCCCACAGTCCAGAGATCCCAAAAACGGGGTGGTCCGGCTCGTGGGCTAGCATGTTCGCTTTTCCGGTCATGACGAGCACAAGGGCTCGGCGATACGAGACCACGGCGAGTGGCTCATAGCCGGCGTTAAGGACAAGGGTTCTCATGGTGTTCCTTTCGTTCCCACATGGCCTGTGGGATGTCGGGCTGTGTTTACCGTCGCTCGTGTCTTAACCGAAAAAGGCACCGTCGCTATCGACGATGCCTTCTATGTCGCGCGCCCTGCAGAGGGCACTTCGGTACTCGGACTTATCGGGTGTTCCCAGTCGAAACCTCGGGGTGAGGATTCGTGGGGCCGGTCAAGTCCGATACGGACACGGGGTGTGATGATCACGTTTACAGACTACGCCCGTGGTGCGCCGAGCTCGGTATTGCGGTGAGGTTAGATTCCGAGGCGAACGATGTAGTAGTTCGAGGTCCAAATCTTTCGGATACTGACGGTACCTCCGGCGGCAGGTGCGTCCAGGATCATGCCGTTTCCCGCGTAGATGCCGTTGTGGCCGGAAATCATGACGATGTCGCCGGGGCGCGCGTCGGCGAGTCGGATTGGCTTGCCCCTTGCCCCTTGTGCGCTCGCACTGTGCGGCAGAGCCACACCAAACTGGGCATAGACGAACATGACAAATCCCGAACAGTCGAATCCGGACGGGTTCTCGCCACCGTATCGATAAGGAACACCGATGTACTTTTTTCCGACTTCGAACACCTTCGCCAAACTGAACTTGGGGTAGGCGGGGTTCTTGACGTAGTCGGACGCCGATGGTCCTTTGTAGGGCGGGTAATCAACCTGTCCGGCCGCCGCCAAACGCTGTAGCTTCGCCCGGCTAGTCGCGCGGAAAGTGGAATATTCGACGGCGAGAGCCGCGCCGCCCGTTATCGTGACATCTTGCGTTGATTCGGTGGTCGCGATAATTTCGGAGCTGAACGCATAGGCGGGAAGCGACACGGTTCCGACGAGAGCACTGACAAGAGCGACTACGGATGCTTGGCGAGCGGTGTCGCTGTGCACCGCGTTGCGAACAGTTCGGCCAACAGTCGGTCGTGCAATCCGGATGAGGCGGGCGACGAACCGAACGGCGTCACCGATTGCTAAAGCTGTAGTGTGACCGACTCGGAAAAAAGCGTTGTTCAAGAGATATCCCCTGAGCCCGAGGCGCTTTACCTCCCCGTCCTTCGGTTTGTTGAACTTTGCAACGACGGGGACATCGGGCTTTGCAAAGCTGTTCTGTGTGCGCGGTGGCGCGTTCGGAACTCCTCCAATCTACCAATCATCCTCTCGCCGAAGTTCAGGGCGTACCTCGGCGTGGCAAATTCTCCGGCGGCTCGCCCTTGTGGATTGTTTAGACTGGGCAAATGTCTGACTTTCGTCTGCCCCCCGAATTGATTCCCACCGACGGGAGATTCGGGTGCGGGCCCTCGAAGGTTCGGTCTGAGCAAATCGACTTTCTCGTCGCCCACTCCCACCTGCTGGGTACCTCTCACCGCCAACCTCCGATTCGCGCTCTGGTTGGTCGGATACGTGAAGGCCTCGCAGACCTTTACCGCCTACCGAGTGGATACGAGGTCATTTTGGGAAATGGTGGATCGACCGCGTTTTGGGATGCGGCCGCCTTTTCGCTCATTGACCATCGCAGTGCGCACCTCGCGTTCGGGGAGTTCGGGCACAA
>JANRET010000021.1 GCA_030725885.1 Microbacteriaceae bacterium
CACCAGAGCTCGTGTGGACGACGTCGCTCGCGGATTTTCACACGCTGGCTCTCTTCGCCCTCGCACCGCGCGAAATACCCTTTGTCGGACTCGAACACCTCCACGCGCCGCTTGTTTCGGTTCGCGAACAGGCGGCCATCGTGATTTCGATGGTACGAAAGACGCCGATGACGTTCCGACAGATCATCGCGGGTGCGGAACACAAAGGTGTCATTGTCGCCCGCTTTGTCGCGATACTCGAACTGTATCGACAGTCCGCCGTCTCGTTCGAGCAAATAGAGCCGTTGGGTGAATTGACCGTGCGTTGGAGCGCGGACACGTGGAGCGACGAGAACCTTGTCACACTGGGAGCGGAATATGGAAACTGAACTCGAACGTCAACTCGAAGCGATTCTGATGGTCGCCGACGAGCCGCAAAGCCTCGTGTCCCTCGCGGCCGTCCTCGAACGTCCCGTCGTCGAGGTGAAAGCCGCGATCGCAAACCTTGTGGCCGACTTCGACGGCATCGGCGGCACTGTTCGCCGAGGTTTCGAATTACGTGAGGTCGGGGGTGGTTGGCGGATTTATGTGCGCGAGTCCTTCGACGACCTCGTTCGTGATGTGGTGCTGTCCCAGAATTCGACCAAGCTGTCGCAACCCGCCTTGGAAACACTCGCGGTCATCGCCTACAAACAACCCGTCACTCGGTCACAGGTGTCGGGGATTCGGGCCGTCAACGTTGACACCGTGATTCGCACGTTGGTGGGGCGCGGATTGATCACCGAAGTGGGAACCGAATCCGAAACCGGAGCAATCCTTTACGGAACGACGGATCTCTTGCTCACCAACCTCGGAATCGATTCGCTGGATCACCTTCCGCCGGTATCCGCTCTGCTCGATGACGGTTCGGGTGGGTTTGACGATGGCAACTGATCGACTACAGAAGGTGCTCGCGGCGGCGGGAGTCGCATCGCGCCGAGCGAGCGAGATTCTCATCGCACAGGGGCGTGTCACGGTGAACGGCGTGGCGGTCACGGAACCCGGTTCACGGGTCGACCCGGAAACGGACAAAATAACGGTTGATGGCGAGCCAATCCAAGCGGATGTGAGCAAGCGCTACGTGCTGTTCAACAAGCCAACCGGGGTGGTGTCATCGCTCGCGGACGATCGAGGGCGCCGCGACCTGCGCGAGTTTGTCGTGGGTTATCCCGAACGGTTGTTCAACGTCGGTCGGCTCGATGCTGACACGTCAGGACTCTTGATCCTGACGAACGACGGGGATGCCGCTCATGTGCTCGCACACCCGTCGTTTGCGGTGTCCAAAACCTATGTCGCGAAAGTCTCGGGTCTGGTCAAAGGATCGACCCTCCGCTCGATGAAAGACGGAATTGACCTCGATGACGGGCCGATTGCAGTCGATCGCGTCTCCATTCTCGGTGAACCCTCGCGGGGTGAAACCCTTCTCGAAATAACGCTCCATTCGGGGCGCAACCGGATCGTTCGGCGATTGTGCGAGGCGGTCGGACACCCCGTGATCGAACTTCATCGCAAGAGTTTTGGGCCGCTCTCGCTCGGTTCGCTCTCCTTGGGCGAAACCCGCGACCTCACTAAAGTGGAGGTGGGGCACGTGCTCGCGCTCGCCCGAGAACCCCATGACGAGGAGGCGTCCGATGGTTGACGCCCGTATTGCTGGTCCGGTTCGAATTGTCGGCGCTGGTTTGCTCGGTACGTCGATCGGGCTGGTGCTTCGTCGTCACGGCGTCGACGTCTCTCTGGTGGATTCGTCCCCTACGGCTGTTGCGCTCGCATCTCAGTACGGAGCCGGACACCCTGCGGTCGAAGGCGAAACGCCGCAGTTGATTGTCGTCGCGGTCCCACCGGACGTCGTCGCCGACGTTGTCGCACGCGAACTCCTGACGTTCCCCGACGCGATCGTCACCGATGTCACCAGTGTCAAGGGTTCGATTCTGATGGACCTGCAATCTCGGGGCATCGACCTGTCGCATTATGTTGGTTCGCACCCGATGGCGGGTCGCGAACGCGGGGGAGCGGTC
>JANRET010000022.1 GCA_030725885.1 Microbacteriaceae bacterium
TACCTTCGTCCACGGTGACATCCGAGACCGTGAACTGGTCGGGGCGACGCTGGCTGGAGCCGACTACGTCGTCCATTTCGCCGCCGAGTCACACGTGGACCGGTCGGTGCGCGACGCAGGGATTTTCATCGAAACAAACGTCCTCGGCACCAGTGTGGTGCTCGATGCCGCTCGAGAGAACGACGTGACGCGATTTCTTCACGTGTCGACCGACGAGGTGTACGGGTCCATCGACAGCGGTTCGTGGGACGAAAATGAACCGCTACTCCCGAATTCCCCCTATGCGGCGAGCAAAGCGGGTAGCGACCTCATCGTTCGGTCATATCACCAGACTCATGGGCTCGACACCGTCACAACGCGCTGCTCGAATAATTACGGAACACACCAATTTCCGGAAAAAGTGATTCCACTTTTCGTGACCAACCTCATCGATGGCGGCTCTGTACCGCTCTACGGTGACGGACTGAACGTTCGAGACTGGCTCCACGTCGACGATCACTGCCGGGGGATCGCGTTGGCTCTGGTGAAGGGTCGCGCCGGCGAGGTGTACAACATCGGTGGCGGTACTGAACTGACCAACAAGGAACTCACGCAGATGCTGCTGGATGCGACGGGAACAGACTGGTCCCGAGTCGATCACGTTGCGGACCGGAAAGGTCACGATCGTCGTTACAGTGTGGATATTGCGAAAGCGACCGCCGAACTCGGCTACGTACCACTTGTGGACTTCCGCGATGGACTGCTCGACACGGTCGAGTGGTTTCGCACTCATCGCGAGTGGTGGGAACCACTCAAGGATCGAGCGTCACTCGCGTGAGCGCCCCGATACTCGTGACCGGCGGGGGTGGGATGCTCGCCCACGCGTTGGGAAAAGTTTTCGGGGACGAGGTCGAGCTCGTCGCGCGTGATCTACTCGACATCACTGACCCGAGCGCTGTGACCCACGCCGTGCGGGGTCGACGGGCGGTCATTAACTCTGCCGCCTACACGGCGGTTGACAACGCCGAGTCCCATGAAAGCGATGCATTCGCGGTGAACGCACGCGGCGCAGAAAACATCGCGCGTGCGTGTGCCGACGCATCGGTGGCGTTGATACATGTTTCTACCGATTACGTTTTTGACGGTCGGGCAACTCACCCCTATTCGGAGGACTCCCCGACGGGTCCAATTTGCGCTTATGGCCGAAGCAAACTCGCCGGGGAACGCGCCGTCGTGACGGCACATCCCGCCGGAACGAGAATCCTCCGCACCGCGTGGCTTTACGGAGCATCGGGCCCTAACTTGGTCGCGACGATGTTGGCGAAGGCGCGAGCTGGTGAGCGCGTCTCGGTGGTCACCGACCAAGTGGGTCAACCAACCTGGACCGTCGATGTGGCGAACCGCATCCGGCACGTGCTAGTCGCCCCCCCGGGGATTTATCACGCTACCAATGCCGGTTTCTGTTCTTGGTGGGACCTCGCCGTGGCCGTCTACGACAGCGCTGGCGCGGATGTCTCGCTTGTCGAGAAAACCGTAGCCGCAGCATTCGTTCGGCCCACTCCTCGTCCGTCCTATTCGGTGCTCGGCGACGAGGCGGCACATGGTGTTGGACTCCCCGCGATGCGCCCGTGGCGCGATGCACTCAACGACGCGTTGCGGACCGACTTCGCGGTCTGACGTTACAGGCTCGGGTTACGGGTTCGGTGTGGGCGAGGGCGTCGCACGTGGCGGAAAAACTGCCGCGCGGACGATGGTGTGTGCGACGCGGAAGTTCGGGTGCAGATAATCGAACTCCGGTGGCACCAGTTCCGCGCGGCGCATCGGCAACGTCCGCGCTTTCGTGCCCAGATCGACCATCACCCCGACCATCGACTGGGGCATGTCGGTGAGGACAAGAAGTTTTCCTGCAGACGCCAGTTCGTTGAATTTGGACAACACTGTTGACGCCGTCACTTGGCGAAGGATCGCCTCCTGAATTTGACGCTGACGTGCCATGCGGTCAAAATCGTTCGAATCGCACCTCGTCCGCGCGTACATCAA
>JANRET010000023.1:0-5194 GCA_030725885.1 Microbacteriaceae bacterium
CTCGAGCAGATCACCACAGACCACACGTTCGTTCAAAAGCTGGTGGAAACGGGTCGAATAACCGCCGAGGAGGCGTTGGTTCACCCGCGTCGGAACGTCCTCATGCGCGTCCTGGGAGACTTCGAGGGGAGCGTCGATATCGACTCGGCGGTTCTGGACACCGAGCCCGGCGACCGGTGGCTTCTGTGTTCCGATGGGCTGTGTGGTTTTGTGCCCGAGGCCGCTATCGCCCAGGTGCTTGCCACCGAACCTGATGCCGCCAAAGCCGCCGAGCGCCTCATCACTATGACGCTTGACCGTGGTGCCCCCGACAACGTCACCATCGTGATCGCGGGCGTCAACGAAACAAATATGAGCGCCGCCGCAAAACCCCTGTTGGTCGGAGCGGCGGCGCTTCCCCTCTTGTTTGATCCGGTCACGAGGCCTTTCCCCCGCGTTGTCTCGCGCTTGTTTTCGGCAAAATCGGGTAGCGCGACGGAAGAACACTTCGAAACCGCCGACTACCTCGACACACTCATCGACGAAGACAAGCGCCGAGCCGCGAAACGACGGTCTCGCTGGGCCCTGTATTTGTCGATGCTTCTGGCCGCGGTGCTCGGGTTCGGCATCTACGGTTACGTCTGGACCCAGTCGCAGTTTTTTGTCGGTACCGACGACGACAGTGTCGTTGTGTATCGCGGAATAAACGCCGATTTCGGCTCGATTCCTTTGCACACGGTGGTGCGCGACACCGACATACCGCTCACCTCGCTGTCCGCTTTTGTGCGGAAATCCGTCGAACTCACCATCCCGGTCTTGAGCCTCAAACAGGCTCTCCTCGTCGTCGAAAGGATCGAGAATGTCTCTCAGTCCCAGTAGCGCGTCGAATGCGACCATCACCGAACAGCTCATGCTGCGCCTCAAAGTTCCGACGAAACTGCGCAACCTCGAGGCGACACTCATTGTTTTTGCGATGATTGTGACCACCGCGGCTCTCGCCCTGGTGGATATCGGCGTGACCGGAGTGGTAAACCCGTCCATCATTGGTCTATCCGTCGGGCTCGGTGCGATTGTGCTGGCGATGCACGTCGCCCAGCGCTTCGTCGCGCGTGATGCCGACCCGCTCATCCTTCCCATCGTTACGCTTCTCAACGGCCTCGGAATCGCCATGATTCATCGACTCGACCTATCGGCCGGTTTGACCGGCTGGGAAGCGAACGCGACTCGTCAAATGGTGTGGACGGCAATTGCGACGGTCGTTGCCATCGGGGTCATCGTGACCGTTCGAAACCATCGCGTGCTGCAGCGTTACCGATACGTCTGGATGTTGGTCGGTGTCGTGTTGCTCATGTTGCCGCTCGTTCCTTTCATCGGTGTCACGATCAACGGCGCGCGGTTGTGGGTCGACCTTGGTTTCGTGTCCTTCCAGCCGGGTGAAATCGGCAAAATCGCGCTCGCATTGTTCTTTGCGGGCTACCTCGTCACCGCTCGTGACTCGCTTTCTGTGGTGGGAAAACGGCTGTTTGGAGTGACCTGGCCGCGAATCAAAGACCTCGGACCCATCGTCGTGGTCTGGGCGGTCGCGATGCTGGTTCTCATTTTCCAGCGCGATCTCGGGACATCGCTCCTCTATTTCGGACTCTTTCTTGTCCTCATGTACGTCGCGACCGGTCGGGCAATCTGGTTCGTGGTCGGTGGTGGGCTGTTCGGAACCGGTGCGCTCATCGCCAGCCAGTTCCTCACCTACGTCCAGGGTCGATTCGATGCGTGGCTCGATTCCTTCAACCAGGCGAATTACGAGGCCGTCGGCGGTTCCTACCAACTCGTGCAGGGGCTCTTCGGATTCGCGTCAGGAGGCATCATCGGCACGGGCCTCGGTGCGGGCTACCCCGGTATCGTGCCCCTCGCCGAATCCGACTACATCGTCGCCAGCCTCGGAGAAGAGCTCGGGCTTGTCGGGGTCTTTGCGATTCTCGCGCTGTACCTGTTGTTTGTCGCTCGAGGGATTCGAATCGGCGTCAATGGGTCGGATGACTTCGGTCGGCTGTTGGCCGTCGGCCTCACGTTTGTCATCGCCCTGCAAGTCTTCATTGTGGTGGGTGGTGTCACGCGCGTGATTCCCGTCACGGGGCTCACCACACCGTTTCTTGCCGCCGGTGGATCATCGCTCGTTGCGAACTGGATAATCGTCGCGCTGCTGTTGCGCCTCAGTGATACCGTTCGACACCAGCGCGAGGCGGTGCCGGGGGCATGATCAAGGAACTTCGCCGTGTCAGCATTGGAATCGGTGTGCTGTTCGGCGCACTGTTTGTCTCGACCACCGTGATTCAGGTATTCCAGGTCGACAACCTGCGTGTCGACCCCCGCAACGTTCGCACCCTGTACGACTCGTATGCAACGGAACGCGGCTCAATCCTCGTGGGTTCGACCCTCATCGCCGAGTCCGTCCCGGTTGATGACGTTTATCGTTACCAGCGCACTTATCACGGAGGCGGGCTTTACGCCCCGGTCACGGGCTATTTCACGGTGAACCAAGGCGTCAACGGGATTGAATTCGCCATGAATGACAAATTGAGCGGTCAGTCAAATTCGCAATTCTTTGACCAGATCATCGCACTGGTTTCGGGAACCGACCCGCGCGGTGCGTCGGTGAAGCTCACCATCAATGCCGCGGTCCAACAAGCGGCCCGAGACGCTCTCGGAGAACTCACCGGTGCGGCCATCGCCATCGAGCCGTCCACCGGCAGGATTCTTGCGTTTGTCAGCACCCCGACGTTTGACCCAAATGACCTCGCCTCGCACGATTCGGATGTGGTGCGTTCCAACTACGACGCTCTGCTCAACTCGACCGCTCGGCCACTCATCAATCGGGCCATCGGTGGAGATTTGTACCACCCAGGTTCCGTTTTCAAATTGGTCGTCGCCGCAGCGGCCATCGATTCCGGAATGATGTCCGCGCAGTCCACCGTTCCGAACCCGTCAAAGCTTGACTTGCCTTTGAGCAACTCGACCATTTACAACGCGAGTGATACCTCGTGTGGTCCGGGACGGTCTGTCACTATTGCTACTGCCCTGCGTTTGTCCTGCAACATCCCGTTCGCGCAAATCGGAGTGCAACTAGGCGAAGCGCGATTACGGGACTATGCCGAAGCGTTTGGATTTGGTGCAACGGTTGAAGTGCCCATGAAAACGACCCCGTCGATTTTCCCCGCGGGGATGGACGACGCACAACTCATGTTGTCGTCCTTTGGACAGTTCGACGTCCGAGTCACACCGCTTCAAATCGCCATGGTGTCATCCGCTATTGCGAACGGAGGCCTGTTGATGGCGCCCACCGTCGTCGATTCCGTGCTCGCGCGCGACCTGTCGCCTCTCAGCCCCTTCACGCCGGTTGAATATGGGGATCCCATCAGCGCCGACACCGCACGAATCCTGCGCGACATGATGGTCGACGGAGTCGCCGACGGGGTTGCGAATGGTGCACAGATACCGGGAATCGCCGTGGCAGGAAAAACCGGCACTGCGGAAAACGGCGTTGATCAGCCGTACACGCTGTGGTTTACCGGTTTTGCCCCCGCCGAAAACCCGAGGGTAGCGGTGGTCGTTGTCGTCGAAAACTCGGGCGGGAAAGGCACGCCGGGGACCGGAAACTCGGTGGCCGCACCGATCGCGCGAAAAATCATGGAGGCGGTGTTGGCGCAATGAGACCTCAGGTCGGTCATGTCTTCGGCGGGCGGTACGCGCTCAAGTCCCGCCTCGCAATTGGGGGAATGGGTGAGGTCTGGCAAGCCTTGGACAGTGTCATCGAGCGAAATGTCGCTATAAAGATCCTCAAAGAGGAATACTTCGGGGACCAAGCGTTTCGGGAACGTTTCCGTGCCGAAGCTCGACACGCTGCCCTCGTCAACCACGAGGGAATCGCGAGTGTGTACGACTTTGGTGAGGAGGACGGAAGCGCCTTCCTGGTGATGGAACTCGTCCCCGGGGAAGCGTTATCCACCATCCTGGAACGTGAGCGCTTTCTTTCACCCGAGCGCGTTCTCGATATCGTCGCACAGACGGCGTCCGCACTCCACGCCGCGCATGAAGCGGGGCTCGTCCACCGCGATGTAAAACCGGGAAACCTCATCATCACACCGGATGGGCGTGTCAAAATCACCGATTTCGGAATCGCTCGAGCGGCAGATCAGGTTCCGCTCACGGCTACGGGACAGGTGATGGGAACCGTGCAATATCTCTCTCCCGAACAAGCCTCGGGCAAGACCGCAAGCGCCCTCACGGACATCTATTCGCTGGGCATTGTCGCCTACGAAGCGCTCGCCGGCAAGCGACCATTTACCGGCGAATCGCAGGTGTCGATTGCCATGGCACACATCAAAGAACCGCCACCCCCACTGCCGGACAGTGTGCCCCTTGCGGTGCGAAACTTGATTCTCGCCTGTATCGCCAAAAAGCCCGAGCGGAGACCCTCGAGTGCCCGTCAATTGGCCCGTGCTGCGATCGCAATCACCCGTGGGAGGGTAGGCGAAGCACTGGCCCTTGTCCCCGCGGTGGACGATGACCCACACGACGATACAGAGGACACCTCGACCCGTATCTTGCCCGTAGCGGTGACGCCGCGGGACAGCGACCGACGGACTCCGTATCGACGCCTGCCCAAGACGCTTCCTTTGATTGGAATCGTGGTCGTTTTGTCCGTCGTGCTGGTGGGCATCATTGTGGCGCTGGTCTTGCGCCCGCCGGCACCGACACCTCTGCCGTCACCGAGTTCAAGCCAAACGGTGGAACCAACACCCGCTCCCACCGATCCGCTCACCGGGAATGTCACGATAAACGAAGACGAATTCATCGGACTCACCGTCAACCAGGTCACCGAAAAGCTTGCGTCCCTGGGGCTTCGACTCGACGCCGTGACGGGAAACATCGCCACGTCCATCGATCTCGTGGGAACGGCGTATCGGGTCAACCCGCGGGGAAGTGTCCCCCCCGATTCTCTGGTCGCCGTATATTTCTATGACGCGATTCCCACACCACCATCACCCTCTGCGCTCACGGTGAGTGCCGGGCCGTACCTTCCCGGCGGTACCGTGACCATCTCGTGGCCCCGTTACGCCGAATGTCCGGCGGGGTTTGCTCTCGATTCCTATGAGTTCACCGTCAACGGGGGTTCGTTCCCCAACGTGAGCACGTTCGGCCCCAAGGTCACGGTTGCCGA
>JANRET010000023.1:5204-10354 GCA_030725885.1 Microbacteriaceae bacterium
CAACACCACCGAGGTTCGTGTGTCTTACATCGTTCGGTGTGGCGACCTTGCCTCGAACCCGTCGGAGGACCTGGTGATCACCGTTGGCTGATAACAATTCGCAACCGCGGTCCGGACTGGATTCCATGGTGGATTCGGGGTTCCTGTTTGCCCGGCGCTATCGGCCCGAGGCGTTGATTGGACGTGGCGGCATGGCGAATGTGTACGTCGGGACAGACACGCGGCTTCAACGGCGAGTTGCGATCAAGGCTCTTCGCCCCGAGGTCGCCGCCGATGCGGAGTCACGAAACCGTTTCCAACGCGAGGCTCACTCGGTCAGCGCAATGGGGCATCCGAACATCGTGCGGGTCTACGACGCAGGGGAGGAATTTATCCCGGCGGTATCCGTCGACATTCCAATTCCGTACATCGTGATGGAGTACATCGATGGCAAAATTCTGCGGAAGTTGATGGATGCCGGTCCGTTCGAACCGAAGGTCGCGGTGCACATTGCGCTGGGAATTCTGGATGCCCTCGCTGAATCTCATCGGGCGGGAATCATTCATCGCGATATCAAACCGGGCAACATCATGATCACTCAGTCGGGTCTCGTGAAGGTCTGTGACTTCGGAATCGCCAAAGCAATCGAGGACCCGACAAACGACCCCTCGGCGATTGTGGGAACAGCGCAGTATTTCTCCCCCGAACAAGCCAAGGGCGAAATGATCGACGGGCGAAGCGACCTGTATTCCACAGCGGTCGTCCTGTTCGAAATGGTGACGGGTTCTCCGTTGTTCACCGGGGACACGTCGGTATCCATCGCGTTCCAACATGTCACCCAGACCGCGCCTCGGGCCCGGAGTCGACGACCTGAGTTGTCCCCCGAGCTCGACATGATCATCGCACGGGGACTCGAGAAGGACCGTTCGGCGCGTTTTCACAGCGCTAGCGACTTCGCGGCGGCTCTTCGATCGGTCACCAAGCTCGTCGGCCAGGGTCGTGCGGGCCGTGCCACCACTCCTCCCGCGGCGGCGCCCGTTCCCGTGTCCGCAGGGGATTCGATAGCGGTCGGGCACAAACCACGCCCAACCGCCATAGAATCTTCCTCAGCGACCCATTCAGAACGAGCCGAAACAAACATGGACCTCAACGACCTACGCCCACTTCTTAACAGCGACACTCCGCCCAAGGCGAGCCTCGTCCGATGGGTACTCCTTGGCGCCGCTGGACTGCTCACCGTCGCTTCAGTTGTGGTGGGAATGATGTACTTCGTGCTCACACTAAACACTGGTCAGACTCTCGGCGGATTGTCTATTTCGATGCCCGACGTGACCGGTGTGTCCTTCGACACCGCGGAAACACAACTCGCGGAACTAGGTCTGACCGTGGTTCGCCGAGTCGAGTCCAGCGACACTGTTCCGAAAGGTTCGGTCGTCTCAACGTCACCCGAATCGGGCGTGAATCTGGCCGAGGGCGAGATTGTGACGGTGGTCGAATCATCCGGGGCTCCCCTCATTGCGGTGCCGTCCGTGAATCTTTTGGCGCAGGCGAAGGCCGTGTCAGCCCTTGAGAATGCAGGATTTGTCATCGGGAAAATTACCAAGGGTTTTTCGCCGACCGCAAAACTAGGCGTTGTGGTCGGAAGCGATCCCGAAGAGGGGTCCCGATTACCCGCCGGGACTTTAGTCAACATCATTGTTTCCAACGGTAAAGTCAAGATTCCCGACGTCGTCGGCATGAGCGTCGGAAAAGCCTTGCGGCTACTTCAAGGGTCATCGCTCCAACTGGACGTTACCGTGGTTCCGGACAGTTCATGTGGTGGCCAGGAAATTGGTTCTCAATCTCTCAAGGGCGAGGCACCCCAGCAATCGGAAGTCACGGTTGTGTACTGCGCCGCCAAATAGTTCAAGGGTTCATCATCGGGCTGAGTGTGCGTGCGTGCGCCGATACGCCAGTCATTCCCGTGGTTTCTAACCAGTTACCAATCATGGTGTAGCCCCCCTCGGTCATCACCGACTCGGGGTGAAATTGGACTCCCCACATCGGTGCGGACGAATGCTCAACCGCCATGATCACACCACCGTCAGTTCGCGCCGTGACCCGCAATTCGTCCGGGATCGTTCCGTTTACAATCGCCAACGAGTGGTAACGGGTGGCGCGAAACGGCGAGGGAACGCCGTCAAACTGTGGGGAATTTTCGTGGGTGACGTCACTCGTTTTGCCGTGCATCAGTTCTTCGGCGTGGGTGACGATGCCACCCAAAGCCTCGGCTATCGCTTGATGGCCGAGGCAAACGCCCAGCAGAGGGATTGTGTGATTGAGGGCGTATCGAATGATTGGGATAGACAGCCCCGCGTCTGTGGGAGTTCCGGGTCCGGGCGAGATGAGAATTCCGTCGAAACCATCGAGTCGGGTAGGAATGTCCTCGTACGGAAACGCATCGTTACGAACCACGCTGACATCTGCGCCGAGTTGTTGAACGTAACCCGCCAGCGTGTACACAAACGAGTCGTAATTGTCGAGGATAAAAATCGACGTCACTGATCAACCGTCGATTCCTGCTGGATGAAATTCTCCGCGACCCACGGAAAGACCCACTCGACACACACGGAAAGAACGACAATCACCAGCACCACGGCCTCAATAATTTTGAGCCAGCGGGGGCCAGGCAACACGCGCCAGAGAGCCGTATACATATTTACCTCGCTACCTTAACTGGGCCGACACAACTAATTGTGAGGATAACGCTATCGCTCATTGGCTAAGACTCGGTGCGCATCGTGGTGACTTCAGTCGGTGCACCGTTCCGTCGGGGAACGAACGATTCAAAGACTGAATAAGCAATCAAGCGTTCTGCCGCGGAATGTTTCGGATGGCACGTTGTCATCGTCAGAATACGATCCTCGGCGACAATAGTTTCTCTCGGCACGTCGGACAGCACATCGGCTTGGGTCGGATACACAAATTCGATGTTGCGGAATCGATAGACGTACCATCCCTTTTTGGTTTCGACATAAATTCGATCCCCGACACGGAGTTGATCGGTTTTCCCAAATGGGGCGCCAAAGGTTGTTCGGTGCCCAGCGAGAGCAAAGTTTCCTACTGCGCCCAGTGGAGTTGTGGACGAATAATGTCCAATGCCCGTCGACGGATCATTAAGGACCTTTTTTACGTCAACCGATTCAGCGATGGAACGAATGTAGTTCTTTCCGAAACGCGGGATCATAATCGTCGCGAATGCCTCGCCTTTGTCGGAGGCGTCGAGAACAGGGGGCTTCGGTGATCGTTGGGCGCCCTCAGAATTTCCACTTTCTCGATCGAATTCTGGAATTTGGATGGACGTTTGTTCCCAGGTATTCGAGAGTGTCGTGGCCGCCAAATCTTGTTGGGCGCCCACGACGAGGTCGCCGAGCCAAACGTACCAAACGTAAAAAAACAGCACGAGAACCCCGATTGTGATGAAAACATCGCTGATGACTTCGCGAATCCGGCGGGACATAATCGCACGACGGACCGCGTGTGACAATTTCTGGTTCATCCGTTAACCAATGACTTTCGTGCGATTTCCATCGGGGTTCCGTTTGAGCGGGGCACAAAAGATTCATATATGGCGTAGGCGATAAAGCGCTCTGCTGCGGACAATTTCGGATGGCATGATGTCATTGTCAAAATTCGATCCTTCGCGTCAATCTGCAATTGTGGTACCGGGTTGAGGACCGACACCCCGGAAGGATATACGTACTCGAGGTTGCGAAATCGATAGATGTACCACCCATCTTGGGTCTCGACATAAATCCGATCCCCGATGCGGAGCTTGTCCACATCCCCGAACGGGGCACCGTAGGTGGTTCGATGCCCTGCCACGGCGAAGTTCCCAACCTGACCCAACAAGGCCGTATTCGAATAGTGTCCAACTCCGGTGAGGCGGTTATTCAAAACTTTCTCCTCATCAACACCCTCGGCGACTGTTCGCTCAAAACGGGGGCCGAATCGTGGAACCAGCACCGTGGCGAAAGAATTCGCATTTCCCGGAGATTCGACCACCGGGGGAGGAACGTCCGCAATTGCGCCATCCGATGTCCCGGTGGCCCGATCAAACTCGGCGGCGCTGGTCGGCACGGCGGTCCAGGTGTTGGACAGAAGTGCCGCCGCTTTGTCCTGAGCAGCGCCCTGAACGATGTCGTTGAACCACACATGCCAGCCAAGGAACAGAAGCACGAACAACCCTGCCGTAACTAGGGTTTCACCCGAAACTCCGATCGCCCGATCGACAAATTCTCGTCGCGTAACGAGTATTCCGAGACCACGAAAATCGACAAACCGCGAGCGGCTTGTCTGCGGAACAAATTCAGTGATGTGTTTCTCGACGCGTTCTTCGCGAAGGGCGTAAGTTCGACCGAGAATGAGCTCGGGCTCACGTAAATCGGGGCTCTGGCCATCAAATCGAGGCGGCCGGAATTTCGAGTTGTCGGGTCGAGGGGGCACCCGACAATTCTAACCGCGGTTTGAGCGGCTGAAGTGGTATCGGTATGCTGGTGCAATGGCCAAGACCTCCTCTGATGACCAGTTCCCTGACTCGACCCCGACCCGTAATGCGGGGGCGGCGCCGAACCCGGTATGGTTCAAGCCGATCATGTTCGGCTTCATGCTCGTTGGTCTTGTGTGGATTATCACTTATTACGTAAGCGCGGGGCTTTTACCCATCGCGACAATCGGGGCCATCAACATCGTTATTGGCTTCGGTCTAATGTTTGTGGGCTTCTTGATGACGACGCGGTGGCGTTAGTCAGAAATTACATCAGTGTAATTATCCCCGACTGGGGATAACTCGGTGAATAACCTAACGGCGGAGACGTGGCATGACCACGAGTGTCGTTGCGGCTCCTCCGAGGAGTCCACCCAGGTGCGCTTGCCACGAGATTCCTGGTACGACGAAACCGATGGCAAGGTTGATCCCGATAATCACGAGCAACGATATGTTGTTGCCTCCGAAACCGCGATTCATGATGAACATCGCCGCAAACAGGCCAAAAACACCGGCTGACGCACCGATGACAACGGAATCGGGATTCAAGACAGCGACCGCAAGGCTGCCGGCGACAGTCGCAGCGGCGAAAATTGCGAGAAATTTCGCGCTACCCACGATTCGTTCAACTACGTTACCCAAAACC
>JANRET010000024.1:0-4325 GCA_030725885.1 Microbacteriaceae bacterium
CGGATGAAGTCGTCATTCTGAACCGTAATCGGTTCAAGAAGCGGAAGCCATGACTCGGCGACGAGTTTGTCGGCCCATTCCTTGGGAGTCACGCCGTTCGCGGTCGCTGTCCGAAGAATCTTTTGTCCGTGCTCGTCCGTTCCCGTCAACAGCCAGGCGTTCTTGCCGTTTTGACGATTCCAGCGCGCGAGTACGTCAGCGGCCACCTCGGTGTATGCGTGACCGATGTGGGGAACATCGTTGACATAGAAGATCGGGGTGGTGATGAAATAGTTTTCCGCGCTCGACATAGTTTCCCCAGTTTACGCGTCGCGTGAACGCTCGAGAGCGGCGGCGTACAAGTCCCGTCCCGGGATACCGGTGGCCTCGGCGACTGCTCGACTCGCCTCTTTCAGTCGCTCCCCTGAGCGAACCCGTGCGACCACGTCATTGACCGCGTCATCACGGGACATCGCAACGACCTCGGCCCCGGCGACGAGTAGAACGATTTCTCCGCGGTTCTCGCCCGAAAATCGTTCCGATAGATCGGCGAGCGTCCCCCGAACCACCTCTTCATACATTTTGGTCAATTCGCGAACAACGGTGGCGAGCCGATCTGCGCCGAATGCGTCGCGGGCGGCGACGAGAGAGTCGGCAAGCCGATGCGGTGACTCGTAGAACACGAGCGTTCGAGGTTCATGGGCGAGATTGGCGAAAAACTTCCCTTGCCCCTTTCTCGGAACGAAACCCTCGAAGGCGAATCGATCGGTCGGCAGTCCGGACACAGCGAGCGCCGCAATCACCGCGGACGGCCCAGGGATGGCACTTACGGTTACCCCGCGGTCGTGTGCCGTCCGAACCACGATGTACCCGGGGTCGCTGATTCCGGGCATGCCCGCGTCACTGACCATCACGACATCCCCGTCGCGCGCGAGTTCGACGATGGACTCGGCTTTGGCAACTTCGTTGTGCTCGTGCAGCGCAATTTTTTTGGCCGTGGTCGTCAACCCCAGCGCCGCGAGCAGGTGGTTCGTTGTTCGAGTGTCTTCGGCAACAATGACACTCGCGTTCGCGAGCGCCTCGCGCAACCGAGGCGACGCATCGCCCAGATTTCCGATGGGAGTCGCAGCGAGGATGAGCACAGCCCCATTCTCGCGTACCGTATTGCTTATGACTGTTCGTGACCGCGTCCGCAGTGTCCGCGCACGCCTGAATGCGGTACCCCCGCGTCGGGTGACGGTCGTGTTGTACGGTCTTGTTCTCGCTATCGCTGCGACCATTCGCCTCGTTAATCTGCAAATTCCGAAGGCCCTTGTATTCGACGAGTTGTACTACGTGCGCGACGCATGGACGATGTGGAACCTCGGTTATGAAGCCGAATGGGTCCCCGCCGCCGATTTCGCCGCGGGTTCCGTCAACGCCTTCACCCGCATCGGCGACTTCATCGCCCATCCGCCGCTCGGCAAATGGCTCATCGGAGCCGGGATGGCACTGTTCGGTCCCGAGAATCCGTTCGGTTGGCGAATCGCCACGGCTCTGGCCGGAATCATTGTTGTTCTGCTCGTGATGTTGATTGCCCGCCGTCTGTTCAACTCCACCGTGACCGCGGCTCTCGCCGGCTTCTTGGTCGCCATCGACGGCATCGCCATCACCATGAGCCGCACCGCACTACTCGACGGAATCCTCGCGATGTTCATCCTCGCGGCGTTCCTCGCAATCCTTCGCCACCTGGACACGCCGGGATGGGGTGGTTGGTTGATTGTCGCCGGCGTGCTGGTGGGCGCGGCGACCGCCGTCAAGTGGAGCGGGCTCTACGCGATGGCGGCATTCGGGTTGTGGGTGGTCATTGTCGAAACCGTCCGCCTGCGCAAGGCCCGTCGAGGGAAACCATTCGTTGTTCGTTCTGGTTTGTCAGCGCTCAAGACGTTCGCCCTTTTCGTGCCGGTCGCCGTCACCGTCTATCTGTCGTCGTGGGCGGGTTGGGTTTTCACATCCGGCGGGTACAGCCGCGGGTGGGCAGCCAATGTCGGATACGGCGATGGCGTTTACGGAATAGCGCGAGGCCTGTGGAAGTATCATCGCGACATTTACGATTACAACATCGGGCTGGACAGCGCCCACAATTATCAGGCGAATCCGTTCACCTGGTTGGCGCTTGTTCGCCCCACCGCGTTTTATTATTCGGCGACCGACACGGAGGGCGTCGTCCAATACGTCACCAGTGTGGCGAACCCGGTCGTGTGGTGGGGTGGAGCCGCGGCCCTCGTGTTCCTCATCGTCCGAACCGTCCGCACAGCGACCTGGCAAAACGTCGCCATCCTCGTGGGTGTCGCCGCGACGTACGTCCCCTGGCTCTTCCTGTCCCACCGAACGATGTTCCAGTTCTATACCGTGACCCTCGAGCCGTTTCTCGTCTTCGCGCTGGTTGCGGCACTGGTGTGGTTATGGAAGCACCGGCTTCGACTTTTCGTGGTCAACTTCCTCATCCTCGCGGTTCTCGTATCCGCGTTTTTCCTGCCCGTGTGGATGGGAATCCCGATCCCCGAGTGGTTCGCCGTCATTCACTACTGGTTCCCCAGCTGGATATAGCCTTCAACATTTTCTCTAGTGATTTGGTAGGGTTTGAGGTAAACGTCCTGAACAGGAGTTCCCACCATGCTTGATTTCGTCGCGGCCGCAGAAGCCGTCCCCGCCCTCACCGGCATCGACCTTGGCTATACGCTGGCCGGCGTCGTGACCGGGCTGGTTGTCGGACTCACCGGAGTGGGCGGTGGTGCGGTGATGACACCGATCCTGATTCTGTTGCTCGGAGTCGCACCCGCAACTGCCGTGGCGACCGACCTGTGGTTTGCCGCCATCACCAAACTGTTCGGAGCGGGTATTCACGGCGTCGGCGGGAACATCGACTGGCAGGTCGTCCGCCGATTGTGGATGGGGTCGATCCCCGTCGCCATCATCACCGCGATATTTGTCGCCATCAACGCTAAACCCGAGAAGGTGTCGTGGCTTACGACCGCCATCGGGGTGGTCGTGCTTGTCACCGCCACCGGTATGTTCCTCGCGCCCATTCTCATTCGTCGAGCACAAGCCAACCGCACCGCCGACCCAACAAAGTTCCGTCGATTTCAAGCCCCCGCGACGGTCGCGTCCGGCGGTGTCATCGGGGGTCTTGTGGCACTGACCTCCGTCGGCGCCGGCGCGTTGGGCTCTGTCGCGATGATTGCCCTGTACCCGTTCCGGTTGACTCCCCATCGCCTCGTGGCAACCGACATCGCCCACGCGATTCCGCTCGCCGTCGTCGCCGGCACCGGCTACATCGTCACGGGACTCGCCGCGGGAATCGGTATCGTCGTCGACCCGTGGATGCTCGCGAGCATGCTCCTCGGTTCCATCCCCGCCATCGTGATCGGGTCGTTCCTCGCACGAAAGGTACGTCCTCGGGGAATCCAGATTGCCCTTGCGAGCGTCCTACTGTTCGTCGGAGTCAGTACCGTCTTCCCGTTTGTGTCGCACTAGTCCCAGTTGCCGTCGGCCGGCGCTGCGCCAACGCGCTTGCCCGCATCGAATCCGCGGATCTCGTCCATGTCGGCGTCACTGATCACGAAGTCAAAAATGGCGAGGTTTTCGGCGAGGCGCTCGGTGTGCGAGGTCTTCGGGAACACGATGAGTCCCTCCTGGATGTGCCAGCGCAACACGACCTGCACCACGGACTTGTTGTACCGCTCCGCCAGATTGTGAAATGCCGGAACCTCCGCGCCGAGGTCGACCGATCCGTGCCCCAGCGGGCCCCACGATTCCGTCGCGATTCCGCGCTGGGCCAAGACCTTACGTAGTTCCTTCTGTTGAAATAGCGGATGCAGTTCGACCTGGTTCAAAACCGGAACGGTGTCGCTCACCGCGGCGATCGCGTCGAGGTGTTGTGGTTCAAAGTTGCTGACACCGATCGACGTCGTCAGCCCGTCCTGTCGCAGAACCTCGAGCTGCGTCCATGCGTCGACGTAGGTGCCGCGCACCGCAGCGGGCCAGTGAATCAGGTACAGGTCGACGTGTTCCAGTCCGAGCCGGTCGAGCGACCCGCTGATAGCGTCCCGCGCCTTGGGCTGGTCGCCGTTCCACAACTTGGTCGTGATGTACAGGTCGTCGCGGGGAATCCCGCTCTCGCGAATGGCCTTGCCGACACCCGTTTCGTTCTGATAGATCCGCGCGGTGTCGATGTGACGGTAGCCCATTTCGAGTGCGGCGGACACAACGCGGTACGCGTTGTCGTCGTCCAATTTGTAAGTGCCGAGACCCAGCTGCGGGATGCTCGTGCCGTCATTCAGAGCGACGGTAGTTACAGGAGAGGC
>JANRET010000024.1:4335-10216 GCA_030725885.1 Microbacteriaceae bacterium
GCTTGGCCTCTCACTTCCCCCTTATGAGGCTTTGACCGAAGCGCCCGAGTTGACCTCGTACGAGGTGTTCGTCGATTCGAAGAAGTTGACCAACTGCAAGGTGTCGTTGGCGGCGGCCATCCACTTTGCAGGGTTGGGCACCTTGTAGTGCGCCTCGAAACCGAGTTCTTCGAGACGACGGTCGGCCATGTGCTTGGTGTACTGCGTGATGTACTCCGCGTTGAGTCCTAAGATTCCGTTAGGGATCATGGCCTTGTTGTATTCCTCTTCCATCACAACGGAGTCGAGAATCATCTGCTTGATTTCCGCAGCGAATTCTTCCGTGGCGATGTCCGGGTTCTCTTCCAACACCGTGAGGATGAGGTTGATTCCGAACTTGAGGTGGAGCGACTCGTCACGAACGATCCAGTCCACCAGCGATCCGAAGTTACGGAGAAGGTTGCGCTGACGGAACGACAGGGCGACCATGAATCCGGTGTAGAACCAGATACCTTCCATGATCACCGAGTACGCCACCAGGTTGCGGACGAAGTCCTGCTTGCCCTCGGTGGTGGTGATGTCGAGGCTTCGTTCGGCCATGCGCTTGATGAACTTGACCTCGAACTCTTCTTTGGCCGCGATGGCCGGGTGATCGACGTGCTGCGCGTAGATTTTTTCGCGGTCTACGGGGAACGTCTCGAGGATGTACTCGAAGCTCATGCAGTGGTTCGCTTCTTCCCACATCTGCTTGGCGAGGTAGAGGTGCGCCTCGGCTGCGTTGAGGTACGGGTACACGCCAAACGCGAGTGCCTTGTTGACGATCAGTTCCGAGGGGTTGAAGAACGACATGAGGAACGTGATGGCCTGTCGTTCTTCATCGGTCATCTTCTTGAAGTCGGCAATGTCTTCGCCGAGCTGGATTTCGTTCGGGAACCACGTGTTCGCAACGGCCTGGTTGTACAGGTCCATTGCCCACTGGTAGCGAACGGGCTTCAGCAAAAGTCCATCTTGGATTCCGGTTCCGAGAATTCCCATGATTACTCCTAAGTGTCGTGGTTGAAAGAGGTGGTTGTGCGGAATGCACCGCGGTGGTTGGTTACTGGCAGGAATCGCACTGCAAGAGATCCATCGGATCCACTGGCACCGAATAGCTGCCTACTGTGTCGTCAAGCGGGTTCATTTATTCACCGCCGTTCGAGGTTCCGCCGAAGCCGAAGCCTCGTCGGGGTGCACCCGCGGCAACGGGTTCCGCTGCGGGCGACGGGGCACCGGCGCCAGCGCCGAAGCCCTTGCGGGTTCCTCCGCTGATTTCCTCGGCCTTGTTGACCTTGACCGTCGATTGTTCCGCGGTGTGGCGCGGCTTCATGTGCAAGTAGTAAGTGGTCTTCACTCCACGCGACCATGCGCTCGTGTAGATGTCGACCATTTCGTCGATGTCGCGTGTTTCGAGGTACATGTTGCGGCTGATGGCCTGGTCGATCCACTTCTGTGCCCGACCCGCAACCTCGAGGAACGAAGCGGGGTTGAGCTGGAACGACGTCTTGTAGACCGCCTTGATGTCATCCGGAATGGTGGGGATGTTCTGAATGTCACCCTGCGAGCGCAGGATGTCTTCGCGAACCGACTCCCACAGACCGCGAGCCGACAACGCGTCGACCAGGTTGCGGTTCACTTCCAGGAACTTTCCGCTCGAGGTGGAACGCGAGAAGATTTGTGAGAACTGTGGGTCGAGTCCGGGCGTGGTGCCGGCGACGAGGCCGATTGACGCGGTCGGGGCAATAGCCATGAGGGTCGCGTTGCGGATGCCGCCCTTGACCTTGACCCGAAGAGCGTCCCAGTCGAGACGGGTCTTGCGCGAGATGTCGATCGCGACGCCACGGTCTTTTTCGGCCAGGTGGATGGAGTCGAACGGCACGAGACCCTGCGACCAGCGCGACCCCTCGAAGTTGTCGTACGAACCGCGCTCGCGAGCGAGGTTCGCCGACTCGTCGATGGCCGAATAGGAAATTCGTTCCGTGATTTCGTCGATGAGGTCGTAGGCCTCTTCACTCTCGTAGGAAATTCCGAGGCGCTCACACACATCGGCGAATCCCATGATGCCGAGTCCGACCGCACGGTTTTCCTTGTTCGCCTTGTCGGCTTCGTCGACGGACGACCGCGTGATGTCGATGAGGTTGTCGAGCTGGCGGACAGCGGTCCGTGCGCTCTCGTCCATCATCGTCCAGTCCCAGTTGCCGTCGACGAGGTGCGTCGACAGGTTGATCGAGGCGAGGTTGCAGACCGACACGTTTTCCGCGTCCTGCGGAAGGCAGATTTCGGTGCACAGGTTCGACGAGTGAATCGTGCCGGTGTTGTTGTTGAGCGCCCGAAGGTTGATCGTGTCTTTCCAGGTCAACCACGGGTGTGACGACGACTGCAACGAGATGAGGATTTGCTTGAACTGTTCGCGAGCGGAAATCTTTTTGAAGAGGTTCATCTCTCCGTTTTCCGCCATCGTGATGTATTCGGCGTAGCGCTTCGAGAACGCGGCGCCATACAGTTCGTTGAGGTCCGCGACTTCGAGCGGGTCGAACAGGTACCAGTCGTCGTCGTTCTGAACGCGCTTCATGAACTCGTCCGAAATCCACACCGCAGTGTTCGCGGTGCGCGTGCGGCGGTAGGGGTCACCCGAGTTCTGACGGAGATCGAGGAATTCGGGGAAGTCGAGGTGCCAGTTCTCCATGTAGAAGCAGAGGGCCCCGAACTTTTTGCCGCCGCGCGAAATCGCACGAAGGACCGAGTCGATGGTGTGCATGAACGGGATCGGGCCGGTCGACACGGTGTTGTTCGAACGGATGGGCGAACCCTGGGCACGCAGTTTGGTCACGGACAGGCCGATGCCGCCGGTTCCCTTGGTGAGCCACATGACGTCACGCGTGGTCTTGGCGATGTGCTCGATGTCGTCCTGCATTTCGAGGACAAAGCAGTTGGCGAGTTGCGGGTACGACGTTCCCGCGTTGACGAGCGTCGAGCCCGCCGCGAGGTATTCGAGTGTGGACATCTTGCGGTAGAACCGAAGGGCGGTCTCGGTCGGGTTCTTTTCGTTGAGCGAAAGCCCCATCGCGATGCGCATCCAGAAATACTGGGGAACCTCGAGCGGGTCGCCGTTGCGCCCCTTGACGCCATAACGGTTGTTGAGCGTGACAACCCCGATGTACTTGAGGAGTTCGTCGTGCGCGGGTTCGAGTTCCGCAGCGAGCGTGTCGAAGTCGAACATTTCCACGAGACGGGAGTCGAGCAGACCTTCGGTCACTCCGCGGCGAACGTTTTCTTCGAAGTGGGCGGCGTGGAGTTTCTTGAGGTCTTCGGGCGACGAGTAGTCACCAAGAACGCTCTTGTAGATGGTCTTGAGAAGCAGGCGGGCCGCGATGGTGTCGAACCCGGGGTAGTCCTTAACGTTCTGAAGGGCGACCTGGATGACGGCTTCGTCGAGCTGCTGCGACGTGATGCCGTCGAACAGGGTGAGTTCGAGTTCGGTGCCGATTTGCGTGACCCACGCGAGCTTGTCGGTGAAACCTTCGGCGGCTTGTTCAATCGCAAGGTTGATTTTGTTCGCGTCGTATGGCTCGCGAGTTCCATTGCGTTTGACGACCGTGATGTTCATCGGTGCCCGTCCCTTCGTTTCCCGTGTGTGCCGTTTAGTCGGCGAAATCGCGCCAGCGCGAGGTGCTTCTGTCTGGTCTGAAAACACTACATCTATGTATCGAATTTGGTCAAGAACCCCATATATTGTGGCGTGTCGTACACAGATGTGGATAAGTTATCCGCGATATCCACAGGTTAAGGGCCACCTCGGACACCGAATTACGCCGGAAAAGCCGAAAAGCCCAGCCCCATTCGTTTGGGCACGTAAGATTGGGTCACGTGAAGCGATACGGCGAACTCTTGCGCACTCCGGGAGTGATTCCGGTAGTCGTCTCGCAACTCCTTGCGCGATTTCCCGGCGGCATGTTGGCCATTGGGCTACTCATCCATTTCCAACGACAAACGGGCAATTTCACGATTCCCGGACTCGCCCTCGCCGCGATGGCAATTGGGCAGGGCATTTCGATTCCCATCGCCTCCCGCATGATCAGCACCTATGGCATCCGGCGAGTCATCGGCACGCTCATCACCATTTGTTCCTCAGCGACAGTGGTCGCCGCGCTCGTCCCTCTTGACACCGTCCCGACCATCCTGATCGGTTTTGTCATCGGCGCGTCCATCGCACCAATTCAGCCCTCCGCACGGGCGGTCTACCCCTCCATGGTGCCGAAGCGGCAACTGCAATCGCTTCAGTCGCTGGATGCTAGCGTCCAAGAACTGATCTGGATTGGCGGTCCTGTCATCACGGTGTTCCTCGCGACGCAACTCAGTTCGTCCGCCGCGGTGTTGGCGAGCATCGTGTTCGGCGCCGGCGGCGGGCTTTGGTTCCTCAGTCGACCCCTGGTCGGCGGAGTCACCCTCGAACAGTCGTCCGGGCGCCTCGGTTCCATTCTGAAAAAGCGCGCGGTGGTCATCGGAATTGTCAGCGGATTTTTCGTCGTCGGGTCGTTCAGTGCTATCGAGGCCGCAACCGTCGCCGCGTTCGGGAGCGAAAAGAACTCCATCGCCGGAATAGTTCTGGGGCTGTGGGCGCTGTCGTCGCTCGTCGCCGGACTGGTGATGGGGCACAGTCCCATCGGCCCGTGGTCGCTATCACGCCGACTTTTGCTGGTTGCCCTCGGTTCGGGTCTCGCCATGTTTACGCTCGATCCCATTCTGCTGACGCTGGCGTTGCTCGTTTCGGGCCTAGGTGTCGCCCCCGCCATGACGGTTCAGTACGCAATCGCGACTGAGTCTGTGAAAAAGGGTGACGTCCCCGAAAGTCTGGGTTGGCTTGGAACCGGTTGGGTGGGCGGAGCGGCTCTGGCGAGCGCCGTGGCGGGCATTTCGATTGACAACTGGGGCGCCAGTGGCGGTTTTGTTGCCGCAACGATTTTTGCCGTGATAGCCGCTCTGATTCCCGCGCTCATGGTCAAATCACTTCCCGACTTGCGCCACCTCGCGGCGCACTGATCGCGGTTCCGCACCGCGCAGAAGCAAACCGTTTGGTCAGAGGCGGCTGAGCAAGATGCGCGTGAGCAGTTTGGCGATCGGTGGGCGAACGAGGTGGTCAGCCCGGGCTACCGGCCACGCCGTCACGTTCGGAAGCCGTGCGGCGGCGGTCGTTCCCTTTTTGGACAGGAACGGATCGTTGGTGCCGTAAACGAGGTCAACGGGAATGCGGACGAGCGTCAGGTCAGTGAGTGTCTCTTGACGTTGAATCACGTTTGTCATCGAGCGCTTGGTCGATTCCCAACCGCGTTCCGTGACCGCCACCACGTCCTTGATGGGAGACATGTGGTTGATTGCCTTGGCCGTCTGTGCGGTGAAAACTGGGTTCGCCTTCAGATAGTTGTAGAACTCCGTGTAAAAACCCAACTGGGCCCAATCGAGCGGGTTGAGTGTCGCCGACGGCGGCGGATAAATCGGCGTACCCACCAGCACGAGTCGCTTCACCCAGTTTCCGAAGCGGGCGGTGAATCGGGCGGCGATGATGCCTCCCATCGAGTGCCCGACCAGGACGAACGGAAGGAATATTCCCTTCCGGAAGAGGGTTTTTCGAATCGATTCGACGTGTTCGTCGACGGTGTAGTCGATGTCGGGAGCGGCCGAATTTCCGCATCCCAACAGGTTCACCGCGACCACCCGGAAATACGGAGTTAATAACGGCACGAGCAAATCGAATGTTGCCGCCGTCGACGCGATTCCGTGGACGAGAACGACGACGGGTCCGCGACCCTCGTCACGGACCACCTCAAGACTCGGGATACGCGAAGGAAAAATTGCCACCGTTCCATTA
>JANRET010000025.1:0-845 GCA_030725885.1 Microbacteriaceae bacterium
TTTTCACCGGACCTCATCGTCCTGTCCGGGTTCATGCGGGTTTTGCCACCCAATTTCGTTCACCGATTTGCACCCATGGTTATCAATACGCATCCTTCGTTCCTTCCCGAGTTTCCCGGCGCGCATGCCGTTCGCGACGCGTGTGCGGCTGGAGTCACCGAAACCGGCGCGAGCGTAATTGTCGTCGACGACGGGGTTGACACCGGTCCGATTCTCGCCCAGCGGCGCGTTCCGGTCCTCGCGGGCGACACCGAAACCGTTCTTCACGACCGAATCAAAATCGTCGAACGCGCGCTTCTCGCCGAGGTTGTCCGAGACCTCGCGGCGCGCGAATCGAACGTCCTTCAGGAGAACTAATGGTTTCCGCCCTTCCGACGCCCAACCGATCGCGCGATCGAATCATGGCACGCCGTGCGCTGATTTCCGTGAGCGACAAGAGCGAAATATTGGTGCTCGCCTCGGCGCTGTCCGACGCAGGCGTTTCCCTCGTGTCGACGGGGTCGACCTGCCAGATGATTCGTGATGCGGGAATCGAGGTTACAGAAGTCAGCGAGGTGACGGGGTTTCCCGAGTCGCTGGATGGCCGTGTGAAAACATTGCACCCGTCGATTCACGGTGGGATTCTCGCCGACCTGCGTTACGACTCTCACGTCCAACAACTCAGCGACCTGGGTATCGACTCATTCGACCTGGTCGTCGTCAACCTCTATCCGTTCGCCGCCACCGTCGCTAGTGGGGCCGACACGGCGACCGTGGTCGAAAACATCGATATCGGCGGCCCTGCGATGGTTCGTGCGGCCGCCAAGAATCACCACAACGTTGCTGTCGTTGTGGACCCCGCCGAT
>JANRET010000025.1:855-3018 GCA_030725885.1 Microbacteriaceae bacterium
GGGTGGGACGACTCTCGATCAACGGCGAATCCTTGCTGGCCGCGCCTTCGCGCATACCGCGGGGTACGACGCCGCGGTTGCCACCTGGATGCAGAACGAGTACCCCCAGGACGAGTCGGACTTTGCGCTGGCATTACGGGTCTCGGCGGACAGAATGTCCACTCTTCGTTACGGCGAGAATGCCCATCAACACGCCGCGTTGTATGGATCCCATGGCGGTGCCGGCATCGCCCAGGCGACACAGATTCACGGAAAAGAGATGTCGTACAACAACTACGTCGATGCGGACGCCGCGGTTCGCGCCGCGTTCGACCACGACGAGCCAGCGGTCGCCATCATCAAGCATGCGAACCCGTGTGGGATTGCGATCGGGACGACCATCGCCGAGGCTCACGCTCGAGCACACGCGTGTGATCCGGTCTCCGCTTTTGGCGGGGTGATCGCCGCAAACCGAACCATCACGGCGGCCGCGGCCGAATCAATCGTTGACGTTTTCACCGAAGTCATCGTCGCGCCCGGATTTGACGACGACGCGGTTGACATCTTGTCCGCGAAAAAGAATCTGCGACTACTCGTCTTGCCCAACGACTTCGAACGACTCCCGCGCGAAATCCGCGAGGTCTCGGGTGGGTTTCTCGTCCAAGACGCGGACCGGAAATTCTCCACCGCGTCCGAATGGACGCTGGTCACGGGAATTCCTGCAGACGAACAAACTCTGTCCGACCTTGAATTCGCGTGGCGGGCCTGTCGCGCGGTGAAGTCCAACGCCATTGTGCTAGCCACAAACGGTGCCTCCGTCGGAATCGGGATGGGTCAGGTCAATCGCGTTGACTCCTGCCACCTCGCAGTGAACCGAGCCGGCGATCGTGTGGCGGGCAGTGTCGCGGCGAGCGACGCGTTTTTCCCGTTCGCTGACGGCCTGCAGGTGTTACTCGAAGCGGGCGTAAAGGCCGTTGTTCAACCCGGTGGCTCGGTTCGGGATGATGAAGTCATTGCTGCTGCCGAGGCCGTGGGCGTGACGATGTATTTCACGGGCGAACGCCACTTTTTTCATTAGGCGTGCATTTTTCACGGCACCGGCGTAACGTGATGCCAGTAGCGGTCAGGGAAAGGACACGTTCATGAGTTTCGGAGCATCAATTGCGACAGTCTTCCGCAAGTACGCCGTTTTCCGAGGGGTGGCGACACGCCCCGAGTATTGGTGGTGGACGCTGTTTTCCTTTCTTGTCGCGATGGCCGTCAATCTTTTGATGACCGCCACGGGAGAAGACAACATCGGTTCATCCTTCGGGCTGGCGTCGACAATCAGCCTTGTGTGGTCGTTGGGAACTCTGCTCCCCAGTTTGGCCGTTGCGGTTCGTCGATTTCACGATGCGGGATTCTCGGGCAAATGGCTATGGCTGTATCTCGTTCCCGTAGTCGGTTTGGTTTTCACCATCGCTAACGCGGTCCCCGTCATCCTCGGGATCATGCAGGGCGCACTTGTGGGCGATGCACTCGCCGCCGCCGTCCTCGGGTTAGTGGGGGTCGCCGCAATCCCTCTTCTGGCTGGCTTGGCTATCGGAATCTTTGCGCTCGTCGTGACCCTGCTCCCGAGCAAATCCGCCGCCGAGGGCAACAAACACGCCGTTTAGCGATTACCCCCACACCGAGTCGAAGTTGTCCATCGCGGCTTCGATTTAGCTCATCGACTGCCACGAGAAGTCCGTTGTCGTCAGACCGGAGTGAATTGCGGTCCACAATCGGGACGGTTCTGCATTCAGGACCTCCCCGATGGCAGTCATGATGTCAGCGCCTGCCGGCTGACCGATGCTTACGACAAACGCCGCGAAGTTTTTGGGCTTCAGCGTGTGGAAACAATCCGAACCAGAACGGTCGCCGACGAATGTGATGTCGACCTTTTCACGGCGAACCTCGATGTGTTGATAACGCCCGTCTCGGGCAGTGAAGGAATTTTCCATTTCTCCTCTTTTCTCTCGTGATCTCTTGTCTATTTTGAGAGTACGGCGGAGCACCGACGAGGAATCGGGTCAAATCGGACGGCGGTGTGCCTCAACCCACGCGGATCGTTTCTTACCATCGAAAAACGGGAGGGTTTTGGCGAGAGAGTCGATTAGCGCCGCCCCCTTGAGGTCAATCGTGGGGTAGGCCGGTTCTCCGACG
>JANRET010000025.1:3028-5624 GCA_030725885.1 Microbacteriaceae bacterium
GGCGATGGCGGATTGGACAAGGCCTAAATCGCGAACTACAAAACAACGTTTTTCAATCTGTCGAACAAAAACCTCAAAGGCGACGGATCGAATCATGAGACGGCAAGACGCGCGTCGATGTCGTCGGGGATTCTTAGTGTCGATGACATGATGTGATGATGTCAATTTGATATCACTTTGGCTAGACCTCGATCGCGGCGATTACCTCCCCGAACTCGGTTTCCCCGATGGGTACGAAGCCGATTCGTTCGAAGAACTGTCCGGGGCCTAAGTCGCCTCGTTCCCAAATCACGGTGAGGCGATTGAAGTTGCGCGACTTTGCCTCGGCGAGTAATTCGAGGACTGCGAAACGGCCCACGCCCTTGCCCTGCCACTCGGCGGCGACGTTAATGCGCCACAAGCACGCGCGGAATTCCTCCTTCGGGTGATCTTGGTCGAAGTTTCCGCGGATGAAGCCAACAACGGTGTCCCCGGTCAGAACGACACGTGCCCACGTTGTCTGTCGATTCGTCAGCGCATCAGCCATCGAATAGGACACCGGAGCGAGAAAATCATGCTGGCCTTCGCGAAGGGTCAGTCCGTTCGCCGCGATGACAGTCAGTGCGCTTAGTTCTTCCAATCGATAATTGCTCATCCCCCCACTCTAAGCGGTGTCTTCCACACGCCCTAGACTGGGGTCAAAACTTGCAACGAAAGGCTCTCTCGTGGAAAAAATCAAGGTCGACGGTGTCGTCGTAGAACTCGATGGCGACGAAATGACGCGCATCATTTGGCAGTTCATCAAAGATCGACTGATTCACCCGTACCTCGACCTGACTATCGAGTACTACGACCTCTCCATTCAGAAGCGTGACGAGACCGATGACCAAATCACCATCGACTCGGCCCACGCAATCCTCAAACATGGCGTCGGAGTCAAGTGTGCGACTATCACCCCCGACCAGGGTCGTGTCGAAGAATTCGGACTCAAAAAGATGTGGAAGAGCCCGAATGGAACCATTCGCAACATTTTGGGTGGCGTGATTTTCCGCGAGCCCATCATCATTTCAAACATCCCCCGGCTCGTCCCCGGATGGAACAAACCCATCATCGTCGGTCGCCACGCGTTCGGCGACCAGTACCGCGCCACGGACTTCACGTTCGACCGACCCGGAACACTCACCATCTCATTCCAACCCGAGGACGGTTCCGAGGCGCAGTCCTTCGAGGTGTTCCAAGCCCCCAGTGCTGGCGTTGCGATGGCGATGTACAACCTTGACGAATCCATTCGTGACTTCGCCCGAGCGTCGCTCAACTATGGTCTTGCGCGTCAGTACCCCGTTTATCTGTCTACGAAGAACACTATTCTCAAGGCGTACGACGGGCGTTTCAAAGACATCTTCCAGGAAATTTTCGACGCCGAGTTTGCCCAAAAATTTGCCGCGGCCGGAATCACCTATGAGCACCGCCTTATCGATGACATGGTCGCGAGCGCGATGAAGTGGGAAGGCGGCTACGTCTGGGCGACCAAAAACTACGACGGTGACGTGCAATCCGACACCGTTGCCCAGGGGTTCGGTTCACTCGGGCTGATGACGTCGGTGCTTACGACTCCCGACGGCAGCGTCGTCGAAGCCGAGGCTGCGCATGGCACGGTCACCCGTCACTACCGCGATCACCAACAGGGTAAGCCCACGTCGACAAACCCGATCGCGTCGATTTACGCGTGGACGCGTGGACTCCAGCACCGAGGCAAGTTGGACGGAAATCAGGCGCTCATTGATTTCGCCGTCACGCTCGAGGAAGTCGTGGTCGCCTCGGTTGAGGCCGGGCACATGACGAAAGATCTTGCGGTGTTGGTCGGACCCGACCAGAAGTGGGAGACAACCGAGGACTTCCTGGCGACGTTGGACGCCAACCTGCAGGCACGACTTTCGCACTAGCAACGTGAACGTCTTGTCGCTGGTTCGGCGGTATCCGCTCGTTGGAATCGCGCTACTCGTGGCGCTCGCGGGGTGGGGACTCGAGTCGGCACCGTGGGAATTCGCGGCGCAAGTCGCCGTTTCCTCTTTCGCCCTCATCATCGCCACAATCAAGGCCTGGAGCATGGCCCGAGAGTTACTCGCCGGTCACGTTGGGTTGGATGTCCTGGCGGTCACTGCGATCGTTGCGACGGTCGCCGTGAGCGAGTACTGGGCGAGCCTCGTCATCGTGTTGATGCTCACGGGGGGCGAGGCACTCGAAGATTATGCCGAGGGACGTGCCGAGCGAGAACTCAGTTCGATTCTGGAACACGTGCCACAGGTCGCCCATCGTCTCGGACCGGATGGTTCGATCGAAGACATCCCCGTGGACATGGTGGCGGTCGGGGACCGACTTGTGGTGCGACCGAGCGAAGTCGTGCCGGTCGATGCCACTCTGGTTAGCGAGGGCGCATCGTTTGACGAATCATCCCTGACGGGCGAGAGCCTCCCATCGAACAAGGTCGCGGGCGACGCGGTCATGTCCGGTGCCATTAACGGGTCCGGTGCGATTCACATTGATGCCACAACGATTGCCGCGGACAGCCAGTTCCAGCGCATCGTGGAACTCGTGCGGGAGGCGAAGGGTTCCAAAG
>JANRET010000025.1:5634-9971 GCA_030725885.1 Microbacteriaceae bacterium
GTTCCAAAGCTCCGCTCGTGCGACTGGCGGATCGTTACGCTGTGCCGTTCACTCTGGTCGCTTATGCCATCGCCGGGGTTGCGTGGTGGCTCAGTGGCGACTCCACTCGGTTTGCCGAAGTACTCGTTGTTGCCACGCCCTGCCCGTTGCTGATCGGTGCGCCGGTCGCCTTTATGGCAGGAATGTCGAGCGCCGCCCATTCCGGAATTGTCATCAAGAACGCTGGCACGTTGGAACGTCTCGCGCGCGCCAAAACTGTCGCGATGGATAAAACCGGGACGTTGACACACGGAATGCCTCGCGTTGTGGACGTTCATCCCGTCGCGATGTCCGCGGACGAGCTGCTGGCGATGGTGGGGTCGGCGGAACAGTATTCGTCGCATGTGTTGGCCGGTGCGCTGCGGAACGCGGTCGCGGAACGCGGGCTCCCCCTCGCCGAGGTGACGGACGCCCACGAGGTGGCAACTCACGGGGTTCAAGCGACCATCGGTGGCGCCATCGTGTTCGTTGGTAAGCCCAAACATGTTGCCTCAATCGCAACGGGTGTGCCACCACTCGACCTAGAACCCGGTGAGGCGGCAATTTACGTCGCCATCGACGGTGCGTTCGTCGGATCGGTTACGCTGCGGGACGAGATTCGCCCGGACGCGGCGGCGACCCTCGCAGCGCTGCGCCACTTGGGAATTAAGAACGTCATGATGCTCACGGGGGATATTGAACCCGTCGCCGAGCACGTCGGGCGCGAACTCGGAATCGACGATGTCCGAGCCGAGTGTCTGCCCGAGGACAAGGTCGCCGCAGTGCGCGACGCTACCCCGCGGCCCATCATCATGGTGGGTGATGGCGTCAATGACGCGCCGGTGCTCGCGGTGTCGGATGTGGGGATCGCGATGGGGGCAAAGGGCTCGACCTCTGCGGCCGAGAGCGCGGATATTGTGATCCTCCTCGATGACGTCTCGCGAGTCGCGCGCGCCGTTTCGATTGGCCAACGGACCGTCGCGATCGCGTTGCAATCAATCTGGCTGGGCATCGGATTTTCGCTCGTGCTCATGGTGATGGCGTCGTTCGGTTGGCTACCCGCCATTGTCGGAGCAGCGCTGCAAGAGGTTGTCGACCTTATCTCGATCCTTGGCGCGCTTCGCGCGGTTCACGCCGGTCGAGCCAAACTGGATGGCGTAGCCGAAGGCCGCTGAGCCCTAGACTTACTGGGCTCATGAAGAATTCTGTCGGCTCGGCCACCCGCTTCCCGTGGATGGCGATGCTGACATTCGGGTTCGCAGTTTTTTCGCTCGTGACGTCTGAGTTTCTGCCCACCGGGATGTTACCGTCGATGGTCGAGGACCTCAGTGTCTCGACGTCTCAGGTGGGCTTTCTCGTTACCATCTGGGCGGGAACGGTGGTTCTCACCGCGATTCCCATGTCATTCATGACCCGACGATTCGCCCGCAAAAATTTGCTCATCACCGCCGTTGTGTTGTTTATCGCATCGAATGTTCTGGCGGCAACCGCGGCCGCCTACCCGATGCTGGTCGCCTCCCGCGTGGTGGGTGGGGTCGGGAACGGAATGTTCTGGATGATTGCGACGGGGTACATCACCACCCTCCTTCCCGCCCACCAGCGCTCACGCGGGTTTCTGTTCATCAGTGCGGGGGCAAACCTCGCGTTCATCGTCGGATTGCCGCTCGGAACCGCACTGTCGGCGGTGGCGAATTGGCGATTTGCGTTTGTCGTCATGTTTGTCGTAACCCTCGTTACTGCCGTTCTACTCGCGGTTTTCCTCCAACACGTGCCCAACGCACACGACGACAACAACCCGCATTCGAAACGACCGTGGAAAGACCCGACGTTCCCCCTCCTCGGGCTCACCATTCTCGTGGTGTTTCTTGTCGTCGCGGGGAGCAACGTCTTTTACCCGTATGTCACGCCGTTCCTCATCGAGGTTTCAGGGTTTGATCGTGTGAACGTCAGCGTTCCACTCGCTGCGTACGGACTCGGCGGTGTTCTCGGAATTTTTATTGCCGCGTGGTTGGGGCGACGTCCCGAAAAGATTTCGCGGAACCTCGTGTGGGCGGTCACCTACATGGGCGCAATTATGGCCGCGGTGAATCTGCTGGCGGGCGACCCCGTGCTCGTCGCCATCGGAATCGCACTGTGGAGTATGGGTTTTTCGATTGCGGATCCCCTCTACGGACAACTGGTCATGGAAGTCGCGTCGCCGCGTTTGCGCGACTTCGCCGGGGCGCTTCGAACAACGGCATGGAACCTCGGAATCGGTGGCGGGTCACTCGTGGGTGGGCTGCTCATCATCCCGTTCGGGGTCGGAATCCTGCCCTATGTCGGTGGGGCAATTGTCCTGTTCGCGGCCGCTGTGACGCTCGCCATTCGTCGGCGAGAACGACGCGACGCAAACTAGAATAAGAGCAGTTTCGACAACCGAGCGAGGAGTCACGTGAACGACCGCCACACCTTCAACGCCCCACTGTCCGAGGTTGACCCCGAGATTGCGGAGGTACTCAACCTCGAACTCGGACGTCAGCGCGACTACCTCGAGATGATTGCTTCGGAGAACTTTGTTCCCCGCTCGATTCTTCAAACGCAGGGTTCTGTCCTGACCAACAAATATGCCGAGGGGTACCCGGGCAAGCGTTATTACGGCGGCTGCGAGTTTGTTGACATCGCCGAAACTCTCGCGATCGAACGGGCAAAGTCCCTGTTTGGCGCAGCGTATGCGAACGTCCAACCACACTCGGGGGCGTCTGCGAACCAGGCCGTGTTGCACGCCATCGCGACGAAAGACGACACGATTCTGGGTCTGGAACTCGCGCACGGTGGTCACCTCACTCACGGCATGAAACTCAACTTTTCGGGGCGTCTCTACAACGCGGCGGCCTACGGTCTCGACCCCGAAACGTTCCTCGTCGACATGAACATCGTTCGCGACAAGGCGTTGGAACACAAACCACGGGTGCTCATCGCGGGTTGGAGTGCGTACACGCGGCATCTCGATTTTGCGGCGTTCCGTGAAATCGCTGACGAGGTTGGCGCAATGCTCTGGGTCGACATGGCCCACTTTGCGGGACTCGTCGCTGCGGGGGTTCACCCCAGCCCTGTCCCGTATGCCGATGTCGTTTCCACGACCGTCCACAAGACACTGGCCGGCCCCCGTTCGGGCCTCATTCTGTCGCGCGACGAAGAGCTGGGTAAGAAACTCAACTCGGCGGTGTTCCCCGGACAGCAGGGCGGGCCGCTGATGCACGTCATCGCGGGCAAGGCGACCGCGTTCAAGATCGCCGCCTCGGCAGACTTCAAGGAACGTCAAGAGCGCACGATTCGCGGCGCACGAATCCTCGCCGACCGGCTCGCATCCGCCGACGCGAAGAGTGCCGGTGTGGATGTTCTCACGGGTGGAACTGACGTCCACCTGGTTCTCGCGGACCTGCGTGAATCGCCGGTGAGCGGAATGGAAGCCCAAGACCTGCTCGACGAGGTTGGCATCACCGTCAACCGGAACTCGGTCCCGTTCGACCCCCGTCCGCCCATGGTGACGTCGGGAGTCCGAATCGGAACATCGGCACTCGCGTCGCGCGGATTTGACGACACCGAATTCGTCGAGGTTGCCGACATCGTCGCCCAGGCGTTGATGCCGAGCCCCGACATCGCCGCACTGCGCGCACGCGTTCGCGTTCTCACCGAGACATTCCCGCTCTACCCTGGACTCGAACAGTAAATCCGATGACGGCACGGTTGCTGGATGGGTTGGCGACCGCAACGGCCATCAAAACCGGGCTGACGGCTCGAGTGGATGCGTTGCGGGCGAAGGGTGTGGTGCCCGGTCTCGGAACGCTTCTCGTCGGGAGTGATCCCGGGTCCGAGTGGTACGTGGCGGGAAAGCACCGCGACTGTGCCGAGGTGGGGATGGTGTCGGTAGGACGGGTCTTGCCCGAGACGGCGACACAGACGGAAGTTGAGGCCGTCATCGACGAACTCAACTCAGATCCCGAGGTAACCGGATACATCGTGCAGTTGCCGTTGCCGTCGCACATCGACACTGATGCGATTTTAGAACGAATCGACCCCGCCAAAGACGCGGACGGGCTTCATCCGACGAACCTGGGGCGACTCGTCAACCGTGTTTCCGGCCCGATAGAGTCCCCGCTGCCGTGTACCCCGCGAGGGGTCATCGAACTCGTCGAACACCACGGATTGTCGTGGGACGGACTCGATGTGGTTGTCGTCGGGCGGGGAATCACGGTCGGCCGTTCCATTGGGTCGCTTTTGACACGCAAAGACGTCAACGCCACCGTGACCCTCACTCACACCGGCACGCGCAATTTATC
>JANRET010000026.1:0-235 GCA_030725885.1 Microbacteriaceae bacterium
CCTCGAAATCTCGCTTCGCATCTCCGCTAGGAATCGTGAGGCGTCAGTTCTTGTCGTGAATGTGTCCGGCGCGTTGTGCCGCTCACCATCGGGGCCAATATAGTTCGCTTGAAACCGTTTGCTTTTGTTGGGCAGTTGCCTTATTGCTCCCCAGGAATTTCGTTTTGCCATTTGCATTGCTTTCCCGAGCCACAGGATTTCTGTGCAACTCGTGTGCAATACAGGATTTATGATC
>JANRET010000026.1:245-5769 GCA_030725885.1 Microbacteriaceae bacterium
CGGCATAGCCCTCGCTGCAGATGAGGCGTAATGTCAGAGGATCGGACACGACCAAAGGAGAAACCCATGAAGGTCGAAGGCAAAGTCATCGTTGTGACGGGCGCGGGAAGCGGTATGGGACGCGAACTGTCCCTGGAGTTGGCACGACGCGGAGCACTCGTCGCCGCGGTCGACAGGCGCGCCGAGGGATTCTCGCTTTAGATCGAAAGCCGCTCGTCATGTTCACAACTTTACTCGCGGTTATATCGGCTAAGGTGCCCTCGGCAGGAATCGAACCTGCGGCCAAGAGATTAGAAGGCTCCTGCTCTATCCGCTGAGCTACGAGGGCGGCGGGCTCGATTTCCGCCCACGGTGAGTTTATCAGGCGGAGTTTCCGCCGCACCTCAAGACGATGTCATACGGAAACCGGCAGGGACTTGTCGGACTAGACGCGTCGGCGAGAGACTCGCGTGGCCACAGCAATGGCCACAGCGACAGCAAACACACTGGCTAGCGCCGTGAGAGCAGAGTAGTCAGCGCCGGTGTTGGCCAACGGCTCGCCGTCATCCTCTGCCAGTTCCCATTGCGCGTAGAGGATCAGGTCCCTAGCAAAGTCGAAGTTAGCGCCTGCCTCGTACGGGGTCCCCGTTCCATCCTCGGCGGTGTTCCAGCCAGTGAACGTGTATCCGGAGCGCTGGTAACCGTTTGCGCTGAGATTCGCGGCCGTGGTGGAGGACTGCGCAACCATGGATCCCGTCACATCAGTCCCGCCCGGCAGGAACTGGACTGTCTGTCCAACGAGTCCCCCCGCAAAAAACATCGACGTGTCGGGCGCTTGCGCGAGTGTTGACGTCGTCAGGTTGTCGAACTCAAACCCGTTACCGCTAAATTTCACGGAGGTTGCAGTCTGATCCCCGGTGAGGAAGAGGTTGATATACCCAAATAAGTATCCTCGGTGCTCGGTATAGGTGTCTCCTCCCTGAGCAATCCCCGCCGACTGGGACAGAGGCGGGCTCTCTGAATACCCGCGCGGGTTGCCGAAGTAGTGTCCTTTCGGATAGTCGGTTCCATCAATGGATGTCACCGAGCCGTTGCCCGAAGGCCACGAGCTTGGAGGCCCATCGCCTAAAAGGCCCTCCAGGGCGAGAGTGTCGAGGCTCGCAATCTCGGTCGCGCCGTTGTAAAAGGTCACAACGTTTCCTCTGTTACCACCCGACCACCAGAATCCGACGTACTTCACCCCACCAGCAGGAAAGGTGAAGGTAAGTTCCGCGTTGGGGTTGCCATATGTGCCAAAGTAAGCAGAACCATCGCCCCCGAAAAACGGACTCGACGTTGTGCTACTGGCGCCGCCATAAATCCCTGGAATTCGATATTGGCATGCGGCCGTCGAGGGCGCAACGCTGAGCGTACCGATCGCAAGGTCGGTAGGGCAATCCACGTCAACTGTTGTGGGACTGCCCGCCAAGCCATTGAAGTTCTCGGTCAACGTGCCCTCAGGGTCAATTCCCGAGCCCTGGACAAGGGGAGCCGAGAGGTAGAGAGCAACTCCTCCACTCCCAGTTGCGTGGGCTGGGACTGGCGCCAGGGGAACGAGGGCAATAGAGGCCGTGGTGGCAAGAGCGGCCAAGACGAAGGGGCGTAGTTTCATAGATATACCCTAGCCCACTGCGCAGCAAGCGCGTTGGTCCTGAGATTAGAAGGCTCCTGCTCTATCCGCTGAGCTACGAGGGCGTACGGGCAGGATTTATTGCCCACCTCGACTTTATCAGGCGAGGTTTCGGCTAGATCAAATAGATCCGCACGCTCCACGTCAGCAACGGGTGAAGTCGTTTCTATAGGATTGCGAGGTGAGCAAAGCCGCCTCGGACCGAACACGTCGCGATATTCAATACCTTCGCGCACTCGCGGTAGCGTCCGTTGTGGTTTACCACTTCTGGCCCAACCGACTCGTCAGTGGATTCCTCGGCGTTGACGTGTTTTTCGTCATCTCCGGCTTCCTCATCACATCGCTTATCGTGCGCGAAGTGGCGACAACATCGACATTGAGCCTCACGAATTTTTGGGTGCGGCGAATTCGTCGAATCTTCCCCGCCGCAATTGTCGTCATCATTGCGACCGCCATCGCGACCAACGCGACCCTGCTCGCCGAGCAGGTTCAGATGCTCGGTCGACACGTCTTTGCCTCGGCATTCAGCTTTGAGAATGTATTACTCGGGTTGGACGCAGCAAACTACGACCGTCGCGATGGCATGACCTCGCCGCTCCAGCATTATTGGTCGCTGTCGGTTGAAGAGCAGTTCTATCTCGTGTGGCCAATCCTCGTGTTGGTCGCTGCGTTAGTCGCACGAAAATCCAAGGTTCCCGTCGTCCGAATTTTGGCCATCGTCCTTGGGGTCATCGCGGTGGCGTCACTGGTTTATGCGATTGCGTTCGCGCAGGGAGTCGCCTCGTCTTACTTCGACACATTTGCTCGCGCCTGGGAACTCGCCATCGGCGCTGCGGTCGCATTGTGGGCGCAGCGACCGCGCGAGTCATGGCGTTGGCAGTTCATCGCCAACCGCGTCGGGTGGGCGGTCCTCGCCGTCACGTTCTTCGTTCCGGGCCTCAACGACTTCGCCCCGGGAATCGGAATTCTCCCCGCTGTGCTCGCGACGGCACTGATTCTCGCAACCGGACCCGCCGCCTCGGCCCGAACGCTGCCGCTCTCTCGGCAGTTCCTCTCCGCAACAGAATGGCTTGGAGACAGGTCTTACTCGGTCTACCTGTGGCACTGGCCGATCGTGATTTTGCTTCCCATATACCTCGGTCGGGAGCTTGGATTGGTGTCAAAGGTGGCGGCGATCGCCCTCACGCTGGTGCTGGCCGAGTTGACGTATCGGTTTGTCGAAAACCCAGTCCGCTATGCGAAGTGGCCGTGGACGTTCAAGCCGGCCATCGTCGGTGCTGTTGCCTTTGTTACCTCTGCCGCGGTGGTGACCGTGACGTTCCTCGCGCCCCAAGAAATAGGCAAACAGGAGCCCGACGTCGACCTCACGGCAAAAATGCTCAGCCTACCCACCACCTCGGGAACTGCTGGGGTGGTGGCAGAGTTCCCTTACGTCCTCCCATACTGCGACGGAGCGGGCGCCGCGGTGTTCGATTGTGAGCGAAACGCAGATCTCGAATTCGATATGGCGGCTTATCCGATTGCACCTCCACTTTCGAGTACGTGCCAATACGAGGAAGAAACCTTCATCGTTGATTGTGTTATGGGTGACACATCGGCCTCACGGAGAATCGCTCTGGTGGGCGATTCCCACGCTCGTGCCATGTGGGCAAGCCTCGATCTCGTTGGAAAGCGCGCAGGCTACGCGGTTCACGAGTTCCTCACACCACGATGCTCGTATCGTCTCTTTCACTACGACTGGTGCACTGAACACAACCGCGATATCGAACTGCGACTCAACTCGGGTGAGTTCGACCTCGTTATTCTCGCCCAATCGTCGAGTGTTTACAACCCGGCGACAGACAACCCGATCAACCCGTTTGGTGAGTTGTGGGGAGAACTGAAAAGCAACGGCGTTACTGTAGCCGTTGTAAAGGACAGCCCTAAACGTGGACCGGTGCTCTCTCAGTGCTTAAAACTCAATCGCGAGAACCCCGGTTTGTGCACACGTCCCTTTGATAGTCGAATCGATCGCGCGACGCAGACCGCCCTCGACCTCGGTTTTCCCGTGATTGAACTCGACAACGCTTACTGCCCCGACAATTTGTGCGAGGCCGTCAGGGGTGGAATGTTTATGTGGCGCGACAACGGCCACATCTCTGCGTTCTACCACCTGACCGCGCCCCTTTTGTTTGGAGTCAGTTGATGGAGTTCGGGCTTATCACGCCGCAACGCTAACCAGAATCCTCGACGACTCGGGCTAGTATTTTGTTGCGAAAGGGTGTGGTCATGACACAGCTTGGAATTGTGAATGAAGGCGATGGCGAAACACGAGTTTCCGCCACTCCTGAGACGGTCGGGAAGTTGTTGGCCCTCGGATACGACGTTGTTGTTGAGAAGGGCGCGGGAAGCCGCTCGTCCTGTCCCGACGACCAGTACGAAAAGGCTGGCGCCCGACTTGTCACGCGCAAAGTAGCATGGTCGTCCCAGATTGTTATGAAGGTCAATGCGCCGACGGATGACGAAATCGCGTTGTTAGCGCCCAAAACCACCCTGATTAGCCTTTTGACGCCTGCCCTCCGCCCCGATCTGCTCGACGCACTGGCCAAGCGGGGTGTGACGGCGATTGCGTTGGATGCCGTCCCACGAATTTCGCGTGCGCAATCGATGGACGTTCTCAGTTCCATGGCCAACCTCGCCGGGTACCGCGCGGTGATCGAATCCGCCCACGAATTCGGGCGCCTGTTCACGGGTCAGGTCACCGCCGCGGGCAAGGTTCCCCCGGCTAAGGTTCTCGTCGCGGGCGCGGGTGTCGCGGGCTTGGCGGCCATCGGCGCCGCGTCCAGCATGGGTGCAATCGTTCGCGCCACGGACCCTCGCCCCGAGGTCGCCGACCAAGTTCGGTCGATCGGTGGGGACTATGTTGCCGTCGAAGTCGAGGAACAGATGACGTCGTCCGATGGCTATGCCAAAGCGACGAGCGAGGCTTACGACCGCCGTGCCGCCGAAATATATTCAGAACAGGCACGTGACGTCGACATCATCATCACCACCGCTCTTATCCCCGGGCGTCCAGCACCCAAACTGCTCACCGCGGCGGATGTGGCGAGCATGCGACCCGGCAGCGTGATTGTCGATATGGCGGCCGGCATGGGCGGAAACGTCGCGGGTTCTGTAGCGGGCAAGCGAATCATCACCGACAACGGAGTCGTGATCCTCGGATACACCGACCTCGCGGGCCGACTTCCCCAGCAGGCATCACAGCTTTTTGGCACCAACATGCTCAATCTGCTCAAACTATTGACGCCCGAAAAGGACGGTCAGTTGACGATTGACTTTGACGATGTCGTCCAACGATCCGTCACCGTTGTGCAGGACGGTGCCGTGACCTGGCCGCCGCCGCCCGTTCAAGTTTCGGCGGCCCCGACCGCCGGTCCGACACCGGTCATTGAACCGAAACAGTCCCGCCAGATGTCACCGCTGCGAAAGGGCATATTGATTGGGATCGGACTGGCGATTCTGTTCGCGGTTTCCGCCTTTGCGCCGGAGCCGCTGCCGCAGAACTTCCTCGTCCTCATGCTGTCGGTGGTCGTCGGTTTCTATGTGATTGGCAAGGTCCATCACGCCCTTCACACACCGTTGATGAGCGTCACCAACGCCATCTCGGGAATCGTCGTGGTGGGGGCGGTTCTCCAATTGGCATCGCCTTACCTCGCTGTCCAGATTCTCGCCGCGGTAGGAGTCCTGTTGGCGTCTATCAACATTTTCGGAGGCTTCGCGGTGACCCGCCGGATGCTCAAGATGTTTAGCAAAGGAAGCAACCGATGAACGTTGACATGCTCGCGACAGCGGCCTACATCGTGGCCGCGCTCATGTTTATCCTGAGCCTCGCCGGAC
>JANRET010000026.1:5779-9050 GCA_030725885.1 Microbacteriaceae bacterium
TGAGCAAACACGAGACGTCCCGTTCGGGGCTCACCTTCGGAATTGTCGGTATGGCGATTGCTCTCGTCGCAACGATTGCAAGCCTTGCTCTGGAAACGTGGGGCTCGCCTCAATCCACGCTTGCACTTTCGCTGCTCGTCGTAGTGATTCTGATTGGAGCCGGCATTGGACTATGGCGTGCACGCGTCGTCGAGATGACGGGAATGCCCGAACTGATTGCGTTGCTCCACAGCTTTGTGGGTCTCGCCGCGGTTTTGGTCGGATGGAATGGGGCGCTGGATTCCTCTCACGTCCCTGACAACTTCGTGGACATCCATCACGGAGAGGTGTTTATCGGTGTCTTCATCGGCGCGGTCACCTTTACCGGATCGATCGTTGCGTACCTCAAACTGTCCGCCCGGATTTCAAGCCGACCGCTCATGTTGCCCGGAAAGAATTTCCTCAACGTCGGCGCACTCGTTGCGTTCGTCGGACTGACCGCGTGGTACGTCGTTGTTCCCGATATTTGGCTGCTGGTCGCCGTCACCGTTCTCGCGCTGTTGCTCGGATGGCACCTGGTTGCGTCAATCGGTGGCGGTGACATGCCCGTTGTGGTCTCGATGCTCAACAGCTACTCGGGTTGGGCAGCGGCGGCGGCTGGGTTCCTGCTCAACAACAATCTGCTCATCGTCACGGGTGCACTGGTCGGCTCCTCGGGTGCGTACCTGTCGTACATCATGTGCCGTGCCATGAACCGATCCTTCATCTCTGTTATCGCCGGTGGTTTCGGTATCGAAAAACCGGCGTCCAGCGACGACGAAGAGGTCGGCGAGATTCAAGAAATCGACGCTGCCTCGGTCGCCGAAATGCTGAGTTCCGCAAATTCCGTGATCATCACGCCGGGCTACGGAATGGCCGTTGCCCAGGCACAGTACCCCGTCGCGGAACTTACTCAACAGCTCATCGCCAAGGGTGTCACCGTGCGATTCGGCATCCACCCGGTCGCGGGTCGTCTGCCCGGGCACATGAACGTTCTTTTGGCCGAAGCGAAAGTTCCCTATGACATCGTCCTCGAAATGGACGAGGTCAACGACGATTTCAGCAGCACCGACGTGGTGCTCGTGGTCGGAGCTAACGACACCTGCAACCCCGCCGCGGCAGAGGACCCGGGCAGCCCGATCGCCGGTATGCCCGTCCTTCACGTGTGGGAGTCCAGCAAGGTCATTGTCTTCAAACGGTCGATGAGTTCCGGGTACGCCGGGGTTCAGAACCCGTTGTTCTTCCGTGAAAACGCGTTCATGCTGTTCGGCGACGCGAAAGAACGAGTGGAAGACATTATCAAGGCGCTGTAGGGTCACGCGCTGACGGTTGACACTGTCCGTATGCTCGAAGTAGGCGCTTGATTCGCGCCGTTATCGCCGAGGAGGCAACCATGTACACAGCAACGTGGAACGGTGCGGTCATGGCACAATCCGACAAGACCATCGAAATCGAGGGCAACCAGTATTTCCCGTTCGAGAGTGTCGACGCCTCGGTGCTGGTCGACTCCAACACCACGTCGACGTGCCCGTGGAAAGGCACCGCGAACTATTACTCTCTGTCCGTCGACGGAGAGACCAACACCGACGCGGTGTGGGTCTACCGCGAACCGAAAGACGCAGCGAAGGAGATAGCCGGACATGTCGCGTTTTGGCGTGGCGTCGAGGTCACCGCGGCATAATCCGCTGAGTTTCCCGCGATGATCGAGTTCCGCAACGCAGCAAAGAGCTACGGGAACGTGGTTGCTCTTCGCGATTTCTCTGCCATTGTTCCGTCTCGCACAATTACGGTTCTGATGGGTCTGTCGGGCTCGGGCAAGACCACCGCTATTCGCATGGTGAACAAGATGGTTCTGCCAACCGGCGGGCAAGTTTTGATCGATGGAGTGGACGTAGCAACCCTCGATGCGGTGCCGTTGCGTCGGTCCATCGGGTATGTGATGCAAGACGTCGGGCTCCTGCCACACAAGACCGTTCTTCAGAACGTTGTGCTCATCGCGGTGATTGCCGGGCAAACGCGGGATGACGCCGAGCACAACGCGCGCACGATGTTGTCGTTGGTAGGCATCGACCCGGCTTCGTTTGATCGATTCCCATCCCAGTTATCAGGCGGGCAACAACAGCGCGTCGGAGTGGCCCGCGCACTGGCTACGAAACCGAACATCCTTCTTATGGACGAGCCATTCGGCGCAGTAGACCCCATTGTTCGCGAAGAACTGCAAGTCGAACTGTGCCGAATCCAGCGCGAACTGAGCCTCACCATCCTTTTTGTGACCCACGACCGCACCGAAGCGCTGAACATCGCCGACCAGATAATCGTCATGTCCGACGCGGGAAACATCGAACAATCGGGAAGTCCGCAGGAATTGACTGCTGAACCAGCGAACGATTTCGTGCGAAAGATTCTTGGTCTGTAGTGGACTGGCTCGTGGCCAATTGGCCGTTCGTCGCCGAATTGTCGCTTACTCACCTCGGCATCGTTATCGTGCCACTCGTGATTGGTTCGGTCGTCGCCGTTGCGGCTGCGCGCACGGTTTCGAAGCGATGGATTCCGCTCACCACGACCGCTCTCGGCGCGGTGTACGCCATCCCGTCTCTTGCTTTGTTTGTCGCACTCCCCGCACTGATCGGGACGGATTTCATTGGCCCCACCAACGTCGTGATCGCACTGAGTGTCTATGTCATCGCGTCCATGTTTTTCTCTGCACGCGACGCGTTCAACCAAGTTCCTCAGTCGACAAAAACAACCGCAACGGCTCTCGGGATGAGCCCGGCACAATTGTTCCTCCACGTCGAGTTGCCGATGGCCGTTCCGGGCATCATCACTGGTCTGCGCGTGGTGTCTGCCAGCACCGTGTCCATGGCGTCGATCGGTGCCATTGTCGGAGTCCGCAATCTCGGCTATCTGTTTGTCGATGGCTTTCAGCGCAGAATTCCCGAAGAAATCATCACCGGAATTGGTGCCGTCTTCGCCATCGCATTGGCCTTCGATTTCGGGCTTTGGTTGGTGGGAAGGGTGCTAACCCCGTGGCGCGCGCGGGGTGATGCCCGTGTTTGATTTCGGTGAGCTCGGGGCGTGGTTCGCCGACGCGACGAACTGGGACGGTCGATATGGATTGTGGTTCCTGTTGGGCGAACACCTCGTGCTGTCTTTCGGAGCGATCCTGCTCGCCGCCGTGCTAGCACTGCCGCTCGGGACACTGATCGGGCACACCGGCAAAGGAGAATTCACCGTCATTGGGCTCAGTTCCGTT
>JANRET010000026.1:9060-9950 GCA_030725885.1 Microbacteriaceae bacterium
CCCGAGCAATTCCTACCATGGGTCTTCTCTTCGCCTTGGTTCTGTTGTTCGGGGTTGAACGTCGAGACCTCTCGCTGATTTTCGCACTCGCGGCAATTGCAACCCCACCGCTTCTGGCAGGTACGTTTTCTGGCATTACAACCATCCCGTGGTCCATTCGCGATTCCGCAACTGCCCAGGGAATGACCGGTTTTCAGCGGATTCGTCATGTCGAATTGCCGCTCGCCACGCCGTCAATCGTCGGCGGATTTCGAATTGCGTTCATCCACGTCGTATCCACCGTGGTACTTGCGCCACTCGTGGGGCTGGGTGGGCTCGGGTTTGGAATTGTTCAGGGTTTGGCCGTCCGAAACTACTCCCAGGTCCTCGCGAGTTCGCTCGTCATCATCGCCATCACGGTGATCGGTGACCAGGCACTCGGCTGGGCCCAACGACGCTCTGTGGCTAGGCTGGTGGCACACGGAACTACGGAGAAAATATGAAAACTGCACGACTCACAGCACTTGCGCTCAGCGCCATCGCCATCCTCGGTATCGCCGGTTGCAGCCCCGCCGCTGAGCCCGCAACCGATCCCATCGTGATCGGGTCACAGGCCTACTATTCCAACGAAATTATCGCCGAAGCATATGCCCTGGTCCTCGAAGACGCCGGTTTTGACGTCGAGCGCCAGTTCTCGCTTGGGCAACGCGACGTGTACGTGCCCGCCCTCGTTGACGGCGAAATCGACCTTTTCCCCGAATACTCGGGGAACCTATTGCAGTTCTTTGTCCCGACCGCAACCGAGACCGCTGCGGATGACGTTTACCAGGCTCTCGCATCGTCGTTGCCCGCCGGCCTGTCGGCTCTCGCGATGTCTCCGGCGAGCGATCAGGACTCGTACAACGTCACTC
>JANRET010000027.1:0-2461 GCA_030725885.1 Microbacteriaceae bacterium
TTTTCGCCAAAATTACCCAGGACCTCAGCGGGTTCAACGCAGGCTGGGCGCCGGACGCCGGTGCGCTCGTGGTGACCGTCACCAACACCGTGACCGCCTCGGGCCGTGACAATGCCTACGCGCGTTACGACCTTGGGCAGTCTGTCGCCCACTTCACAATTCAAGCCAGTGCTGACGGCCATTTCACCCACCAGATGGGCGGATTCGATATCAACGCGCTGACCATCGCCCTGGGAGTGGCCTTGCCGTGGGAAATCGTTTCTCTCATCGCGGTCGGATCACTGGGTGACCCCAACCGATTGCCGGAGGACCGTCGCGAAGCCGAAACTGGTGCGCGCGAACGCAAGCCGCTATCCGAGGTCGTGCGCGGGGTCTAACGTCTCGCTGTCAAGGCCCGCTGCGGCGGGAGTCAACCGAGCAGAGCGCGGTCGAGCAGACCGAACAGCGCCGACTTCATGTCGCCGCGATTGGTGACGGGGAACGGCCACGCGAGGGAAACCTCGCGGGTCTCTCCGTTTTCCTCGATGGAGAAAACGCCGTGTTCTTCGGTGATATCGACCAAAAGAACGGTTGAGTTCGCCTCGGCACCCGCGAGTTTTTCGGCCATGAACCGCATGTTGTCCGCCATGGACGAATCGTTCATGTAGTCACAGACGCCACGCACATCGTTGGGATCCAGTGCCACGTTCTCAGTTCCTTTTGTTAAATCGCGCGACGCGTCTGGCCGATGGCGTTGTGGAGTCGTGGAGAGTCACGGTTCTATTGTGCCGTTGTCCAGTCACCAGAACATCGGGCGATCGTCATCGTCGTCCTCCGCGCCGATCTCGACGACAACGGGCACGTGGTCGCTGGGTTGTTCGCCCTTTCGTTGGTCGCGGTCGATGTAGGCATCGGACACCGCAGACGCGAACCCGGGCGACCCGAGGATGAAGTCAATTCGCAACCCTTCGTCACGGGGAAAGGCGAGGTTTTTGTAGTCCCAATAGGTGAATCCCCTGGGCACCGTCGGACGAACACAATCCGTTAGCGATAGGGCCTCGAATTGGGCGAAAGATTCCCGTTCGACCGACGAGATGTGGGTGGACAACCCGGGAACCATTCGAGGGTCTCCGCAGTCCTCGTCGAAGGGTGCGATGTTGAAATCCCCCATCAACGCGAGCTGGTCGAACGTTGTCATCTCGGTCGCGGTCGCCGACCGTAACGCCTCTAGCCAACGCAATTTGTAGTCGAAGTGGGGGTCGTCTAACGAACGACCGTTGGGGACGTAGAGGCTCCACAGCCGAACCCCGTCCACCGTTACCCCTAGCGCCCGTGCCTCGAGCGGCGGGTCGTCGCCCTCGTGATCTTTCGCGAAGCCGGGCATCCCGGAAAACCCAACCGTAACGTCGTCCATTGGAAGCCGAGACACAAACGCGACACCGTTCCATTGACTCAGTCCGTGACAGACAATGTCATAACCCGCGGCCTCCAGTGCGGCCCGAGGAAACTGATCGTCACGGCACTTGGTCTCTTGTAGTGCGAGCACATCGACGTCACTAGCGGTCAACCACTCGGCCACGCGGTCGACGCGCGTTCGAATCGAGTTGATGTTCCAGGTTGCAATGCGCACGAGAGCGAGTTTAGGCGTTCGGTAGGCTGAAGGAATGACCGATGACCGCACCCGACTCGCGTCTCTCATCAAAGACAACGCGGTGTTTTTCGGCGATTTCACGTTGACGAGCGGTAAGAAGGCAACGTATTACATCGATCTACGCAAGGTCAGCCTCGATCATCGCGTCGCCCCGCTAATCGGGGATGTCATGGTGGACCTAATCGCGGACATTCCCGACATTACCGCCGTGGGTGGATTGACAATGGGCGCCGATCCCATTGCGGCGGCTGTCCTTCACCGCGGAGTCTTGCGAGACCTCACGTATGACGCGTTCGTCGTCCGCAAGGAACCCAAAGACCACGGACGTGGCAAACAGGTTGAGGGCCCGGATCTCGCCGGTAAACGGGTCATCGTCCTGGAGGATACGTCGACAACGGGTGGTTCCCCTCTGGTCGCCGCAGCAGCGCTGGAAAAGGTTGGCGCTGTTGTCGTCGCGGTTGCTGTCGTGGTCGATCGCAACACGGGAGCCAAGGAAGTCATCGAACAAGCGGGTTATGAATATCGTTACGCCATTTCGCTCACCGATTTAGGGTTGGATTCATGACCGAGAACGACAAAGACAACGAAAACGCCAAGCGCGATGACGTTGACTGGCTTCGCGAAGCATTCGATCGCGCTATCAGTGGTGACAACGGCACGGCGCCGGACACTAACCGGCCCGCACTGGACCCGTTCGCCGGACTGACCCCCGCCGGCGAAACCGTGCCGAATGATCCGAATGTGCCCGTTGTCCCGCCGGCAGTGGTGCCCCCCGCACCGACCGCGCCAGCATCGGAATCCGCTCATCGCCACGACCTCGACCTCGATTTC
>JANRET010000027.1:2471-9725 GCA_030725885.1 Microbacteriaceae bacterium
CCACCGGTCACCGCGTTCGAGCCGGTCGTGCCACTTGACCGACCCTTGCCGTCGGTCGCCACCGATTACCCCCAAACGGAAGCGCTCGACACCGTAGACCTGCCCCCGACGGACACCATCGAATCGGGGATTCCCGCCAGCGCACCGAACGCCGTGCCCGCCGCCGTTTCGAACGAGACGACCGGATTGGACCGGCTCGATCAGCTATTCACCTCGTCGGACACGTCCGCTGACACGATCCCCCTCGTCAGTGCGCGTGAGCCCGAGCCTTCCCGCAGTGCGCGGGCGGCCCGAGCCGAAACTCCGGCGCGTGAATCCAGCCCCGAGGAACAGGTGAAGTTTCGCCAGAGGCTTTTGCTCACCATCGGAGGAATTCTCGTCGCCATCGTGGCTATCGGAGCGTGGGTCATGGGCGGAATTGTCGCAACACCCACCGCGGCTCCTGTTCCGATGGAAACAGAAATCCCCCTCCCACCAACGGCGACGCAGCCGCCGGGCGAGTATCCGTTTGGGCAATTGTTTGGCGGCGAATGCCTCGACCCGTTCGTCGACGCGTGGGCCGAGAATTACACCGTGGTCGATTGTGCAACGCCTCACGCCGCCCAACTCGTGTACGCGGGTGACCTGGCTATCGACGGAACATACCCGTCCTATCCCGGCGATTCGCGAATTGGGAAAGCGGCGCTCGCGGGCTGTTCCAGGAAGGGTGTTCTCGATCTATCCGCGGCAAAGAAAATCACGGACTTGCAAATTTCGGCTGCGTACCCGGCGTCCTCGGTGGCCTGGGATTCCGGTGACACGCGTTACTTCTGTTTCGCGTCGCGAGCGAGCGCCACTCCGCTCGCTGCGTCAATTGCGGGAACGCTCATGACGCAGCCGGGCGAACCCACACCGGAAGCGACGCCGAGCGACTGATCCCGAGCCGTTCCTCCATCACCGCGATCGCGTCATCGGACTGGTCGAACAGGACTACGTTGCGACCGAGCGCGGCGGCGGCGGCACCGGTTGTGCCACTACCCGCGAACGGATCGAGGATCCAGTCGCCGGGCCGGCTCGACGCGGCGATGATGCGTCGAAGAATACCGAGTGGCTTTTGGGTCGCGTACCCCGTTTTTTCCTTACCCGTGGGGGACACGATGGTGTGCCACCACACGTCTGTCGGCAGTTTGCCGCGTTCGACCTTTTCCGGAGTTACCAATCCCGGCGCCATATAGGGCTCTCGGTCGACTTCGGTGGAGTCAAAAAAGTATGTCGCGGGATTTTTCACATACACAAGAATCGTGTCATGTTTGGTCGGCCAACGTTTGGTCGATCGGGCCCCATAGTCATACGCCCAGATGATTTCGTTGAGAAAGCTGTCGCGACCGAAAAGGGCGTCCAGCGCCACTTTCGCATAGTGCGCCTCGCGGTAATCGAGGTGCAAATACAGGGTCCCACTATCGGCCAAAATCCGATGCGCTTCGACCAGTCGGGGTTCGAGGAACTCCCAATAGTTCTCGAACGCGTCATCGTATCCGTACAAGGCGCCCTTGATCGTCTCATACGTCGCGCCACCGAATCCTGTTCGCGAACCACCCTCAGCTCGAACCGTTTTCAGGGTTTGGCGTTCCTGGCGGCGACCGGTGTTGAACGGGGGATCCAGATAGACAACCTGGAACATCGCTTTGGGGATCGTCCTCATCAGGTCGAGGTTGTCGCCCTGGACGATGTGGGTCTCGGTCATTCCCCTAAGTTAACAGAGTGACGCAACAGGAACGGGATTCAGAGACACCCGAACTCACCACGCACGGTGTCGGCCCGTGGAGCGGTGAGATGCCGACCGACTCGCGATTCGACCGCGACCTATTAGAAAACGGGGATACGCGGAACGTCATCGACGAATATAGATATTGGACGATGGAGGCGATTGTCGCCGACCTCGACTCCAAGCGCCACGCGTTCCACGTCGCAATCGAGAATTGGCAACACGACCTCAACATTGGGTCAATCGTGCGAACCGCGAATGCGTTCCTCGCGAACACGGTCCACATTGTTGGACGACGGCGCTGGAACAAGCGCGGAGCGATGGTTACCGATCGGTATCAACACGTCCTGCACCACGCAACGGTCGAAGAGTTCCTCGCGTGGGCTCATGCAAATGAACTGGTCGTGGTGGGAGTCGATAATGTGCAGAATTCGGTTTCGATCGACGCAACGGGACTTCCCGAACGGTGTGTGTTGTTGTTCGGTCAGGAGGGGCCGGGGCTTTCACCCGAGGCGCTCGGCGCGAGTGACCTCGTCGTGGAAATCGAACAGTTCGGATCAACCCGGTCACTCAATGCTTCCGCTGCCGCGGCCATCGTGATGCACGCGTGGGTTCGCGAACACGTTGTGGGAAAGAGGGCGCCGTGAATCAATCTGCCGATCACTGGAACGAACGGTACCGAGACGCCGAGTCGGTGTGGTCCCTCGAGCCCAACCAATTCGTGGTCGAGTATCTGTCCGAATTATCGATGGGATCGATGGTGGACATTGCGGGCGGCGAGGGCCGTAACGCGTTGTGGTTCGCGCGGCGGGGGTGGACCGTCGAAAATTCCGATTTTTCCGACGTCGCTGTCGAGAAGTTCCGTGAACGAGCGTCACGCGCGGGTGTACTTGATCGGTGTGTGGGAACAGTAAGTTCGGCGCTGGAATCGAGTGCATGCCAAACCGGACCGGTGGACCTCGCGGTCATCGCCTATTTGCAGTTGGCGCTTGCCGATCTGGCGGTAGCCATCGCAGTGGCGAGCGGAGCCCTCAAGCCCGCAGGAACTTTTTTCGGAGTCTGGCATGAACGCGGCAATGTGGGCCGAGGGCTCGGGGGGCCCCAAATTCCAGAACTCAATCCCACCGTGGATGAACTCGTAGCGCATGCGCGTTCTGCGGGTCTGACGGTCGATGTGTGCGAGTTGCGGGAACGGAGTGTTACGCGCAACGACGTGACGGGTAGTGCCATCGACGTTGTCCTGGCCTGCTCGCGGTAAACTGGGGTGTTCGCCCAAACAAAGGACTCGCATGCCCGCCGTCGTGATTATTGGAGCCCAGTGGGGTGACGAAGGTAAAGGCAAGGCCACCGATCTCATTGCTGGTCGCATCGACCACGTTGTGAAATTCAACGGAGGAAACAATGCGGGGCACACCGTTGTCATTGGCAACGAAAAGTACGCACTCCACCTGCTGCCCTCCGGAATTCTGACCGACGGGGTAACCCCGGTGATTGCAAACGGTGTAGTCATCGACCTCGAGGTCTTGTTTGAGGAGATTGATGCACTCTCGAGCCGCGGAATCGATGTGTCGAAACTTCGAGTGTCCGCCAACGCCCATGTCATCACCTCGTATCACCGCACGCTGGACAAGGTGACGGAACGATTCCTCGGAAAGCGCCAAATCGGAACGACGGGGCGCGGAATCGGCCCGACGTACGCGGACAAAATCAATCGTGTCGGTATACGCGTTCAGGACATCTTCGACGAAGGAATTCTGCGACAAAAGGTCGAGGGCGCGCTCGACCTCAAAAATCATCTTCTCGTCAAAATTTATAATCGTCGGGCAATCCCGGTCGACGACATCGTCCATGAATTGTTGTCCTACGCCGAGCGTCTTCGTCCGATGGTGTGCGACACGTCACTGTTGTTACACGAGGCGCTCGCCGAGGGAAAAACCGTGTTGTTCGAAGGCGGCCAAGCGACGATGCTCGATGTCGACCACGGCACGTACCCGTTTGTTACGTCGTCGAATTCGACTGCAGGTGGTGCGTCGACGGGATCCGGTATCGGTCCCAACGCCATCACGCGCGTTATCGGAATTGTGAAGGCGTACACGACTCGAGTCGGCTCGGGTCCGTTCCCCACGGAACTGGATAACGACGAAGGCGAGCGTTTGCGCCAGGCAGGGGCGGAGTTCGGGACAACGACCGGACGCCCCCGACGCTGTGGTTGGTATGACGCTCCGGTTGCCCGTTATTCGGCGCGCATCAACGGCGTCACAGATTTTGTTGTCACCAAACTTGATGTTCTGACGGGCTTGTCGGAAATTCCTGTGTGCGTCGCTTATCAGGTCGACGGAGTTCGCTTCGACGAGATGCCGGTCAACCAATCGGACTTCCACCACGCCACCCCGATTTACGAGAACTTTCCCGGTTGGACCGACGACATTTCGGCCGCGCGTAAGTTCGAGGACCTCCCGGCAAACGCTCAAAACTACGTCCGCGCAATCGAATCGATGTCAGGCGCTCGCATCTCCGCAATCGGGGTTGGGCCCGCGCGCGATGAGATCATCGCGATTCACGATTTGCTCGACTGATTTGTCCAAGGTTTATCCAAGGTTCGCCCAAAACGCACGACGATCGGGTTTCCTCGTTTTAGAGTAGGCATAGTTGAAACGAGAGGCTTCCCATGTTCCACCGCACCGCCGTCGCGTCTTTCGCCCTGGCCGCCATCCTCGCGGGGTCGGTCGCGGGCTGTGCGACAACAGTACCGAGTGAATCAACGAGCGTTATTGACGGAAATGACATACTGACCGCGGATCTCGGTACGGATATCTCGGCGCGAGGCGTCGTCCTTGCTGCGGTGTTATTGGTTGCCGGGGATATAGATAAAGGTCTGGCGCAAGGGGTTGTGACGCCCGCCGAAGTGACCGAAGCGCGATTGGCCATCGATTCGGGGACTCTCGACATGTGGCGCCAGCGCGCCGAATCAGACGGGATTACGCCATGATCCGTCACTCTCCGTTACTGACTGCGACAGTCGTCGCTGCGATTGTGCTGGCCGGGTCCTCGCCCGTGCAGGCAGCGGGCGGAGACGCAGTCAAGCGAGCGATCGTCATCACGGTGCTCAACAATCTCGGCGTCCAACCGACTAGAGAACTCATTGACGTCCTAGTCACTGATATCCCGATCGATGTGCTCAATTCAGGGCTTGTCCGGCAGGTTGGCCGGGCGCTCGACGGAAATGGTGATGTGGTGCAGATTATTGGTCAAAGCGTTGACAGTGACGGTGACGGAGTCCCCGACGAGGACGGTGCGACTAATGCCTCCTACGACGACGACGACGACAAAGACGAAGAAAAAGCATCGTCGGGCTCGAGCTCGGGAACGTCATCCTCTAGCGGTGGAACATCAACACGACCTCCGAACAAGAACGACGACAACGACGAAGAAGATGACGACGAAGAAGATGACGACGAAGAAGAAGTTGACGCCGAAGAAGAGGATGACGCCGAAGAAGAGGATGACGACGGAGACCACGACGGAGACGACGAGGACAACTAGATTTTCCACAGCGACAAGTGACACGCACCCAATCCCACTCGAGGTGTTCGCGTACATTGGTTTGTAGGCTGGAGACATGGACGAGGAATCCGCTGCGAGGTTACGCGACCTGCGACAAAGTATCGACAACGTCGACGCCGCACTCATTCACATGCTCGCGGAACGATTTCGTTTCACCCAGCTGGTGGGGCTCCTCAAGGCTCAGGCTGGACTACCGTCGTCGGACAAGGAACGCGAATCGGCTCAGATTGAGCGTCTGAAAGCACTCGCACACGACGCGCATCTGGACCCGGTTTTTGCGGAAAAGTTTCTGAACTTTATCGTCGCCGAGGTGATTCGTCACCACGAAAAGATAGCGAACGAATCGGCGACTTAGTCGCGGGGGCTACGCAGATACGCTCGGCAGGTTTGCGTACAACCTGTGCGCGGTGTCGATGCACTGGTCGATCATCCGCTGTTGACGTTTAACCGTGACGTATTTTGGACCAATCCAGGCCGGAACAAAGGAACCGTCGGGCGCTTTTTCCCGCAGCATCCACGCGAATACGCATTCTTCGGCGCCGGTGACAAACAATTGCCACTGAACCTGTCGTTTGTAATAAACCGGCACCCAGTCGTACGAGCCCCAGTCGCGCCCCGTCGTTTTGACTTCGACAATTGTCCCGTGGTCGGGCGACAGCCCGTCGGGGGTTGCCATCATCCAATTTTCTTCGGCCGACGAAATCAGCCAATCATTGCCGGCAATGTCGAAGCGCTCAGCGAGCCGGTCGATGATGTTCGATTCTTGGTCGCGACCGAACGCCATGAACGCGTTGTCGGGGATGGGGGTCGGGTCAATCATCTGCCCGACGATTTCCGCAAACCCCTTGTCATCGTGAGCCCTACCGACCATCGTGGCAGTGACGCCCGTTGCACGTACGCGCAACCACTCGTCGCGGTCGGCACTCTGTACTAAGAATCGGGATTGTTCAATCATTGGTCTCCTCCGTTGGAATTAAGGCTAATGCGGGCTACCCCCACGGCTGAGGCGCCCACACGGGGCTATCCGCCGACGACGGGACCAAAGTGGGCGGGCAGCGTCGACCGGTGAGTGTGGCGTAGTTCGTCGATGGTGACGGCGAACAACCCCTGAACTTCGAGTTCGCCCGAACGCTTGTCCGTCACTCCGACGCGGACTACCGGAACGTCTCTTCCCTCGCACAATCCACGGAACTTCACGTCGTCTTCGCGCGCCACAGAAACGAGTGCTCGCGCCTGAGTCTCAGAGAACAGCGCGGCGGTGGAATCCACTCCGTCACGCGACATGATTTCGTCGATCCAGACACGCGCTCCGACGCCAAACCGCAGTACTCCGTCGGCGAGGGCACGCAGGAAACCGCCGGTACCGAGGTCGACCGCGCTTGTCACGATTCCCTCGCGCGCCGCAGCCCCCAACAGCCCAGCCAAATCTTTCTCGGCGGTGAAATCGACCCGCGGCGGAACGCCGCCGAGGTGGTCGTGAATCACCCCGCTCCAGACAGATCCGCCCAGTTCGTCGGCCGTAACCCCCAAGAGGTAGATGTTCTCGCCATCGTCCTGCCAACCCGACGGAAGCCGGCGGGCGACGTTGTCGATGGAGCCGAGGACGGCGACGACGGGGGTCGGGTGAATCGGTACATCACCCGTTTGGTTATAGAACGACACGTTTCCGCCGGTGACGGGTATCCCCAGTTCCAGGCATCCGTCCGCGAGACCTTCGACGGCTCGCGCAAACTGCCACATCACCTCGGGGTTTTCGGGGGAACCAAAATTCAAGCAATCACTGACAGCGAGGGGCGTCGCGCCACTGGAGGCGACGTTGCGATACGACTCGACCAGAGCCAGTTGGGCGCCCACATAGGGATCGAGCTGGCAATAGCGCCCGTTGGCATCGGTTGCGAGGGCAACTCCCAAGCCGCTCGTTTCATCGATGCGAACCATACCCGCAC
>JANRET010000028.1:0-6035 GCA_030725885.1 Microbacteriaceae bacterium
CACCAGGCACTCGGCTTGACAGGTCGCTTCGCCGGAGTCAAAAAGGGTGATCGCGTTCTCGTCGATGCCCCCGCCGGATCCACCCGAACGGCCGTTGTTCGCGACCTCGCCGCCGAGATTTCAGCGAGCGCGACCGATGCGCACCTGATGGTGGTCGTGTCCGAAGGACTCCCGGAGGACGTCACCGCATTGACACGGGGAGTTCGCGGTGAGGTCAGCGCCTCGTCGTATGACCGCCATGCCGACGAACACGTCACGGTCGCCGACCTGGCCATCGCGCGGGCGAAGCGTCTCGTCGAAAAAGGACACCACGTGGTTGTCCTTGTCGATTCGATGACCCGTGTTGCCAAGAACCAACTCGCCGTGATTCAGGGGTCCCGACCGCTGGGTGACGGGAACGTTGATTCCGCCGTGTTCTCGGCCGGCAAGCGCCTCTTTGGCGCGGGTCGCGCCCTCGAAACGGGTGGGTCGCTGACCGTCATTGCCACGATCGACAACCAGACCGCTGGTTTCGCCGGTGCCGTTCGCGACGAACTTCTGGACGTCGCTACCGCCGTCGTCACACTCTAAGGACGACCGTGCTCGAATCGATTGATGGGCTCGTTGCGGAACACGCGCAATTACAAGTGGAATTAGCCGATTCGGCGATTCACGCGGACCCTGCGCGCGCCAAAAAACTCAATCGACGATATGCCGAGCTGAACCAGATTGTTACGACACACGAGGCCCTGACCGCTGCTCGAGAGGATCTGGCCGCCGCCAAAGAACTCGCGAAAGACGACGAGGCGTTCGCGAGTGAAATCCCGGCGCTGGATGCGAGTGTCACCGAACTCGAAGAAAAACTGCGACGGCTGCTCATCCCGCGTGACCCCGACGACGGCCGCGACGTCATCATGGAAATCAAGGGGGGCGAGGGCGGCGCGGAAAGCTTCCTGTTCGCCGCCGACCTTTTGCGGATGTACACGCAGTACGCCGACAGTCGCGGCTGGCGCGTTGAAATCCTCGACAAGACCGATAGCGATCTCGGTGGATTCAAGGATGTCCAGGTCGCCATCAAAGCCAACGCATCTGACCCCGCCAACGGTGCGTGGGCGAGACTCAAATACGAAGGTGGCGTGCATCGGGTGCAACGCGTACCCGCGACCGAGGCGCAGGGGCGCATTCACACCTCGACAACCGGCGTTCTAGTTTTTCCCGAAGTGGACGAACCGGAAGAAGTGGAAATCAGCCCCAACGACCTTCGGATTGATGTTTTCCGATCGGGTGGTCCGGGCGGGCAGTCGGTCAACACGACCGACTCGGCGGTTCGCATCACCCACGTTCCCACCGGGATCGTCGTGTCCTGCCAGAACGAGAAGAGCCAGATTCAGAATAAGGAATCGGCGATGCGCGTTCTGCGTGCCCGACTCCTCGCCCGCCAGCAAGAGGAACGCGACGCGGTCGCCAGCGATGCGCGCAAGAGTCAGATTCGCGGCATGGATCGTTCCGAGAGAATTCGCACCTACAACTTCCCCGAGAACCGAATCGCCGATCATCGGACCGGTTACAAGTCGTACAACCTGGACCAGGTGATGAACGGCGCGCTCGAACCGATAATCGAGTCCTGCATCACCGTCGACGAAGAGGCCCGATTGAAGGCCCTCGCGGAGTCCACCGGCTCGTGACCACCGTCGGCACGCTGGTGAGTGATCTGGCGGATCGTTTTGGTAAAGCCGGGATCGAGTCCGCGTTGGCGGATGCCGAAATGATTGTCGGCCACGTGACCGATTGGACCCGTGGTGAGGTCGCCACCCGCGCGTTCATGGGTGCGGAACTAGATGCCGATGTAGTCGCGCACATCGAACAGTTGGCCGTTCGCCGCGAGGCGCGTGAGCCGCTGCAACACATCACCGGCGAAGCTCCGTTTCGCCACCTCGTTCTCGCGGTGGGTCCGGGAGTCCTGATTCCCCGCCCGGAAACGGAACTCATTGCCGAATGGGCGATTGAGGCGTTGCGGCAGGTGCCAACGGCAACTCCGCGTGCCGTCGATTTGGGAACAGGAACCGGCGCACTCGCGCTGGCACTCGCGACCGAGGTACCTAACGCAGAGGTGTACGCCGTCGAACTGTCCCCGATCGCGGCGGCGTGGGCCGAACGAAACATTGCGCGCTACGGCGACGGGCGGGTCACGCTTGTCCAAGGGGACGCAGAAACCGCGAGTCCCGAACTGGACGGAACCATCGATGTCGTCGTCGCCAATCCTCCCTATATTCCGGATTCCGAAGCGCCGGTTGATAGTGAGGTCGTGGATTACGACCCGGAGTCCGCATTGTTTGGCGGACCCGACGGTTTGCGTGCCATTCGCGTCTTCGTCGCCCGTGCCGCGCGACTTCTTCGTGCGGGCGGAACACTCGTGGTCGAACACGCCGACGGTCAGGGCGCGGCGGTCCGAACGATCGCCGCCGAGGCTGGTTTTCGAATGACAACCACCCACACCGATCTGCTTCACCGCGAACGGGCACTCACCGCGGTACGGTGACCGTCCATCACTAAACTGTTCACGATGGTCAAAATCTACGATTGCCTCGACACCTCCGAAGCACTGACAGGACTGCGGCTCGCGCGCCAGGCGGTCGGCCGTGGCGACCTCATTGTCATTCCGACCGACACGGTGTACGGCGTCGCCGCTGACGCGTTCAACCCCGCAGCCGTCCAGAAACTCCTTGATGCGAAGGGTCGTGGACGAACCTCGCCCCCGCCCGTTCTTGTATCGGGTATCGAGACTCTCGATGCACTCGCCGAACAGGTCACCTCCGAAATGCGTGCCCTCGCCGAGGCCTTTTGGCCGGGCGGGCTCACCATCGTGGTTCCGTCGCGGACGACTCTCGCGTGGGACCTGGGTGACACGAATGGCACGGCCGCGCTGCGCATGCCCGACCACGCGCTCACTCTCGAGCTTCTTCGCGAATCCGGACCACTCGCGGTGTCGAGTGCCAACCTGACCGGGCAACCCGCGGCGCTCACGGCGACCGAGGCTCATGACGCCCTCGGTGACCGAATTGCCGTATATCTCGAAACCGGAGAGTCGTCCGGTTCGCGGGTCGGGTCGACCATCGTAGATTCGACCCCAACCGTGACGGGTAAGCCCGTTCGTGTTCTGCGCGACGGAACCGTGTCGCGCGATTCGATTCGTGCAATCGTCGGAGCCATCGAGGGCGACGAGTGAATTACGTTTTCATCGGAATCATTTCGGCAGTAATCTCCTTCGTTGGCTCACAGGCCCTCTTAAGACTGAGTCACCGCTTCGCGATTTATCCCGGAATCCGCGAACGCGACGTGCACACCACCCCCACACCCCGTCTCGGCGGGGTTGCAATTGTTCTGGGACTCGGTGCGGGGTTGATCGTCGCAACCTTCCTGCCCGTCTTTGACACGATTTTTGTGAACCCCATGCCCGTCGTCGGCATTGGCGTCGGGATTGTGTTGATGGCCGTGGTTGGCGTCATTGACGACCTCATCGACCTCAACTGGCTCGTGAAACTGGCGGTGCAGATTATCGCGGCAGGAATCCTCGCGTGGTCCGGAGTTCAAATCGTTAGCCTTCCGTTCGGCACGATTGCGCTCTTGTCCCCGTCGATGTCGCTCTTTCTCACGGTCCTCGCCGTCGTCCTCGTCATGAACGCTATCAATTTCATCGACGGGCTCGACGGGCTCGTGGCGGGCGTGACCCTGATTGCGGGCTCGGTGTTCTTTCTGTACTCGCACTATCTCGCTACCGGACCCGGTCAAACCAGCTATTTCAACCTTGCGACGCTCCTGACCGCGGCCCTGTGTGGTGCGTTGATCGGATTTCTGCCCGTCAACTGGTACCCCGCCAAAATGTTCATGGGGGACTCGGGCGCATTGGTCATCGGACTGGTCCTGGCGGCATCGACAATTTCCGTTACCGGACAGGTCGACCCCACCCGCATCGACCCGGGGCAGCTCGTTCCAGCGTTCATCCCGCTCGCGCTTCCGCTCGCGGTCCTCGTCGTTCCGCTGGTCGATTTTGTTCTCGCCGTCACCCGCCGAATTCTCAGTGGACAATCCCCGTTTTCGGCTGACCGTAAACACCTCCACCACCGTTTGCTGGACATGGGGCACACCCACTTCCAAGCGGTACTCATCCTCTACGCATGGACTCTCGTCGTGGCGGTCGGCGCGCTCTTGTTCATGTTCGTCGAGTGGCCAATCGCCACCGGAATTGTTGTGGTCGGGCTAATCGCCACAACCGTCCTCACTATCGCGCCACTCGGTCGCGAAAAACCCATCAACCTGTTCGGTGATATTCCGGAGGACACCCATGTCTAGTTCCGTTCAACTCGCGGCGAAAGCCCTTCGCACGTCGCTCCTCCTCGGTGCGATAGTCACCCTTGCCATTGCTCTGGTCGGCGGCAGTGTCGGTTTCAGCCTGGTCGGACCTATCGGGATCTGGAGCGCACTCGTAGGCAGCGCAATGGCATTTGTGTTCATGGGAATCACGGCCGGAAGCATTCTCATCGGGCAGAAAGTGAGCGGGGGAAGCATTGCATCAGGACTCTTTTTTGGTGTAGTTCTCGGTGCGTGGCTGCTGAAGTTTGTGCTATTTCTGGTGGTTGCTTTCACCATTCGAAATTCGGATTTGTTCGACACGGTCATCGCATTCAGTTGTGTGATTTCGGCGGTCCTCGGCGCTCTCGTGAGTGACGTTATCGCCATCTCACGGGCTCGCGTTCCCATTGTGGACATGGTGTAGGCTCGACACCATATGAGCCCATGCAGCGCACTGTAGCGCTCGACTCAAGGAGATAACGTGAACGGACTGAACAGCCTCGTTCTCTCTGAAGGCGTTACTTTTCACGCTCCCACCATCGCCGAATTCTTCCCCGACGCCGTTTTATTCGTCGGAACCCCGTTCGAAATGAACCGAATCATGATCATCCGTATGATCATGGTCGTCCTGCTCGTAGTTGTCTTCTGGCTCGGAACCCGCAACATGAAACTGGTTCCGGGTCGTTTTCAAGGCGCAATTGAAATGGCTCTTGACCTGGTCCGCGTCAACATCGCCGAAGACCTCCTCGGCAAAAAAGACGGCCGCCGTTTCCTGCCGATTCTGACCACGATTTTCTTCCTCGTGTTGTTTCTCAACATCACGGGAATCGTCCCCGGTTTCAACATTGCGGGCTCGTCCGTCATTGGTATCCCCCTTGTTCTCGCAATCGTCTCCTACATCACGTTCATCTACGCGGGTCTGAAAAAACACCCGGGGGCATTCCTCAAAAACGCACTTTTCCCCTCGGGTGTTCCGAAAGCCTTCTACATCGTCGTCACGCCGATTGAATTGCTCTCGACCTTCGTTCTCCGGCCGGTGACGCTCACCCTCCGACTGCTCATGAACATGATCGTCGGCCACCTCCTGCTCGTCTTGCTCTTCTCGGCGACTCACTTCTTTTTCCTGGGATTCGGACAGTGGTTCGGATTCGCGTTCGGCACAGGAACGCTCGCGTTCGGAATCGCTTTCTCATTCTTTGAAATCTTGGTCTCTGTACTTCAGGCTTATGTTTTCACTCTCTTGACCGCTGTATACCTCCAGCTCGCGCTGGCGGAAGAGCACTAACCACAACGACCCATTCGGGTCACAACGGAAGGAAACATCATGGTTCTCGCAGAAATCACGGGAAACATCGCAACAATCGGCTACGGTCTCGCCGCGATCGGACCCGCCATCGGTGTGGGCATCGTCGTCGGCAAGACAATCGAGTCGGTTGCGCGTCAACCCGAACTTCAGGGTCGCCTCACGGTCCTCATGTACATCGGTATCGCCTTCACCGAGGCACTCGCCTTCGTCGGTATCGCAACCGGCTTCATCTTCGTCTAACTAACAGCAAGGACTCGACATGCTGCATGCATTCGTGTGGGCTGCGGAATCGGCTGAGGCCGCTCCGAACCCCCTTCTCCCGGCGATCTACGACATCGTCTGGTCGATTATTCCGTTCGCCATCGTCCTCTTCTTGTTCTGGAAGATTGTTCTTCCGAAC
>JANRET010000028.1:6045-9544 GCA_030725885.1 Microbacteriaceae bacterium
GAGAAAATCGAAGGCGGAATAGCGCTCGCGGAATCGGCGCAGAAGGAAGCGGCGGTCGACCTCGACAAGTACAACGCTCTTCTGCAGGAAGCACGCGTGGAAGCCGCCGACATCAAGGACAAGGCGCGCTCGGAAGGCGCCCTGATCCTCGCTGAGTTGAAAGACCAGGCTTCGGCGGACGCGGCGGCAATCACCGCGAAAGCACAACAGCAAATTGAAGCCGAGCGCCTCGCGGCGATTCAATCGCTGCGCTCCGAGGTCGGTCAACTTGCGTTGGAACTCGCCGGTCGTGTCATCGGTGAACAGGTCAAGGACGCAAAGTCTTCTTCGGCTGTCGTCGACCGTTTCCTCGCAGACATCGAAAAGAACGAGAAGCAAAAATAATGGGGAGCGCATCACGCGTCGCGATGATCTCGGCTAAGGCCGCGGTCGCGAAGTCGAACGGATTGAATCTCGTGGCTGGTGCCGCGATTCTGTCCGTTGGTCGCGCCATCGGAGAAACTCCGGCGTTGCGTGCTGCTCTTGCTAACCCTGTCGCTGATGCCAGTGCGAAAGCGGCTTTGATTGACAGCGTTGTCGGCGCTCTCGATTCCTCGGCGAAGTCTCTGCTCCACGTGATTGTCGGAGAGCGTTGGTCGTCCGCCGACGAGATGCTCGCGGGGGTCGAAGAAATCGGGCTGCGCGTCATTGCGAGTGGTTCGTCCGATCCGATTGAAACAGAGTTGTTTACGATTGCCCGTGCGGTTGCCGCAACCCCCGAACTGGAGCTGGCGCTCAGCGCCAAGCGCGGCGGAGCAGAGGCGAAGCGAACCCTCGCCGATGCTGTTTTGAATGGGGCGAGCGACTCGACGACCGAAATCGTTCGCCACCTCGTCAGCCAGCCGCGAGGCCGCCGGATCCGAACCCTGCTCTCGCAGGCGCAGCAGATTGTCGCGGACCAACAGGGACGCGGTGTTGCGATTGTGACCGTCGCATCGCCACTCGACGCGGCACAGCGCGACCGCATCGCCTCGGTGCTGCGCGCTCGATTTGGTCGCGACCACCACATCGATGAAATCGTCGACGACACGATCGTCGGCGGCTTCACGGTAGAAGTCGGAGACGACACCATTGACGCGAGCATCCGCTCACGCCTCACAGAACTCTCCTCGAAACTCGCGGGCTAACCGCCACACAAAGGGAAAAAACAATGGCTGAACTGACTATCAACCCGGATGACATCCGCAAAGCGCTCGGCGACTTCGCGAAGTCGTACGAGCCGTCGAAGTCGAGCGTGAAAGAGGTCGGGCACGTCATCGACGCGGGTGACGGAATCGCGCACGTCGACGGGCTGCCCGGCGTCATGGCGAACGAGCTCATCAAGTTTGCCGATGGCACTCTCGGGCTCGCGCTGAACCTCGACGAAGACTCCATCGGTGTCGTTGTCCTGGGCGAGTTCTCGGGGGTTCAAGCGGGACAAGAAGTTACTCGCACGGGCGAGGTCCTCTCGGTTCCCGTCGGCGAGGGCTATCTCGGGCGCGTGATTGACCCGCTCGGCAACCCGATTGACGGGCTCGGAACGATCAAGACCGAAGGTCGCCGTGCACTCGAACTCCAGGCCCCTGGCGTGATGGAGCGTAAGTCGGTTCACGAACCGTTGCAGACCGGCATCAAGGCGATCGACGCGATGATTCCGGTTGGTCGCGGCCAGCGCCAGCTCATCATCGGTGACCGCCAGACCGGAAAGACCGCGATTGCCGTCGACACCATCATCAACCAGAAATCGAACTGGGAATCGGGCGACACCAACAAGCAGGTCCGCTGCATCTATGTCGCCATCGGCCAAAAGGGGTCGACCATCGCCGCGGTGAAGGGCGCTTTGGAAGAAGCCGGAGCCATGGAGTACACGACCATTGTCGCCGCTCCCGCCTCGGACCCCGCGGGCTTCAAATACCTCGCCCCGTACACCGGTTCGGCCATTGGTCAGCACTGGATGTACGCCGGCAAGCATGTCCTCATCATTTTTGACGACCTTTCGAAGCAAGCCGAGGCTTACCGCGCAGTGTCGCTCCTGTTGCGTCGTCCGCCGGGACGTGAGGCCTACCCCGGTGACGTGTTCTACTTGCACTCGCGCCTGCTCGAGCGTTGTGCCAAACTCTCCGATGCCCTCGGAGCAGGTTCGATGACCGGTTTACCCATCATCGAAACCAAGGCGAACGACGTCTCGGCATACATTCCGACCAACGTGATTTCCATCACCGATGGACAAATCTTCCTTCAGTCGGACCTCTTCAACGCCAACCAGCGCCCCGCCGTCGACGTCGGAATCTCGGTGTCCCGTGTGGGTGGTGACGCGCAGGTCAAGTCAATCAAGAAGGTTTCGGGAACCCTGAAGCTCGAACTCGCGCAGTATCGGTCGCTCGAAGCGTTCGCAATGTTCGCCTCGGACCTCGATGCCGCGAGCCGCCGCCAGCTCGCTCGTGGTGCTCGACTGACCGAACTTCTCCGTCAGCCGCAGTACTCGCCGTATCCTGTCGAGGACCAGGTCGTGTCGATCTGGGCCGGAACCAAGGGCAAGCTCGACACTCTCGAGGTCACCGATGTCCTCCGATTTGAGCGCGAGTTGCTCGATCACCTTCGCCGAAACACGAAAATTCTCGACACGCTTCGCGCGTCCAACGTGTTGGATGACGCGACCGAAGCGGAACTCGAGAAACAGATCGACAAATTCATCACGTCGTTCCAGGGCGGTACCGGTGGAACCAAGACTGGTTCGGAAGAGTTCGACGCTCTTCCTGCCGACGAGGTCGAACAAGCCAAAATCGTCAAGCCGCGCAAGCGCAAGTAGTTCATCGTAAACCGAGAGGAGGAAAACTATGGGAGCGCAACTTCGTATTTACCGACAGAAGATTAAGTCGGCACAGACGACGAAGAAAATCACGCGTGCCATGGAACTCATCTCAGCGTCGCGGATTCAGAAAGCACAGGCGCGTATGTCCGCTGCTGCCCCCTACACGCGTGCGCTGACGCGGGCCGTGACGGCGGTTGCGGTGGGTTCGAATGTGGACCACCCGCTGACCACTCAGCCCGACGTGCACCGCCGTTCGGCTGTCGTGATTTTCACGTCCGACCGTGGACTCGCCGGTGCGTTTTCATCGCAGGTCCTTCGCGAGGCGGGGGAACTGACCGAGAAACTGACGAGCGAAGGTAAAGAGGTGGTTTATTACCTCGTCGGGCGCAAAGCCCTCCAGTACTTCGCGTTTCGTCAGCGGGAGTGGGAACGGGATTGGATTGGCAACACCGACCGCCCCGAGGTCGAAACGGCCGAGGAAATCGCCCAGGCTCTCATCGAGCACTTCCTGCGCGACCACGACGACGCCGGTGTCGACGAGATTCACCTCGTGTACAACCGCTTCGTGAATCTCGTGTCACAGGTTCCCACGGTGCTTCGCCTGCTTCCGCTCGTGGTGGTCGAGGCGGACGACGACGCTCCGATTCCGACCGGAGTCGACATTTTGCC